>JAUMWL010000249.1 GCA_030529665.1 Coriobacteriales bacterium | reverse complement strand
TTACAACCACCTCTCCAGAAAGACCCAACCGACCCCGCAACCTTAGCCAGGATCATCGCTTATTTATGATTAATTGAAGGATGTCGCTGTACTCCGCAGCGAATCACAGGTCAAACGACTCCTCTGGCACAAGCAAATGCGCCAGCAAGGCGGAACAGCCCTCGTACACGTCGTCGTAGGTCGTCTCGTAATCGCCCGTATACCACGGATCCGCAATCTCACGCGGCCGATCCGACCAGTCAAGCAACATGCGGACCTTGTGCTGCGGATCCGAGCCAAGAATGTGCAGTATGTCTGCAAGGTTCTCTTTGTCCATCCCAATTATTAGGTCGTAGCGGTCGTAATCGCGCCTGGTCAGCTGACGAGCACGATGCTTGCCACACGGCACGCCGTGGGCAGCCAACACCTGCCGGGTACCGTAATGGGGCAGCTCACCAATCTGATACCTGCTCGTCGCAGCGGAATCCACCTCAATCCTACGCGCCGCACCTGCCTTCGCAACAAGGTGGCGCATTACGTATTCCGCCATGGGCGAACGGCCGTGGTCGATAGCCTACGTGATGCAATTCCGCTTGTTGAGGACTGGCTGTAGCCTGCAGCGACCTTACGCCTTGGGCTTCTTGCCACCAATGGCACTGGCGATGAGCGAGCCCGCTCCCTTGGCAACTACGCCCCCGATGGCGGACTTCATGGCAATCTCGGCCATTTTTGTCCCCATCCTACCGAGCAACGTCGCCGCGATCCACCACCAGCTCGTAGCCAACCTTGGCCATGCGGCGTGCCAGGCAGCCGCGACATACAGCACTCTCGTCGCCGGTGCAGATCTTGTTGTCATAGAGCTCGTACTGCTTGCGCACGTCCACGGGTGAGAGGTTGGGCATGACCACGTTGGCACCTGCCTCCATGCCCTTCTCGCGACCGAGCGGGTCGATGGTTCCGAGCGCGGTGGTAGCCGGCAACAGCACGCGTGGGTGAATGAGTCGAATGATGGAGAGCAAATAGAGCGTGAGCTCCAGCGTGCCAGCGGGCTCATGCGCAAAGGGCGTATCGTGATGCGGAATAAAGGGGCCAATGCCACACATGTCGGGCCTGAAGCTCTGAATAAAGGCGAGGTCGCGGGCGAGGTCCATCGTGGTCTGGAATGGAGAACCCACCATCATGCCGGCACCCACCTGGTAGCCAATCTCGCGCAGGTCGTAGAGACATTGCATGCGATGATCGAAGCTCATGTTTGCCGGGTGCAAGCGCTCGTAGTGCTCGCGTGTGGCAGTCTCGTGACGAAGCAGGTAGCGCGTGGCACCGGCGTCATACATGCGCTCGAAGCTCGCCCGTCCGCGCTCCCCCATCGACACGGTGACCGCCGTGTCGGGACAGGTCTGCACAATGCGCGCGATCACATCGCAAAGAACGTCATCGGCATAATAGGTCTTGTCCTCGCCGCCCTGCAACACTATGGTGCGATACCCGTACTCCCAGCCCGCGCGAGCGCACGCCACTATGGTGTCCGGGTCGAGTCTATAGCGCTTTACGTTACGGTTGGAACAGCGGATGCCACAGTACAGGCAGTCGTTTTTGCACACGTTGGAAATCTCGATAAGACCGCGCGTAAACACGCGCCTGCCATAGATGGGCTCGCGCACGGCACGGGCACGTTCTGCCAAGAGTTCCGCCACCTCAGGCGTCCGGCCATCAATCAGCTCAGCATATTCTGCAAGCAATAATCCCTGGTCGCTTTCCAGCTTGCCAACCAAGTCGGCGAGTCGTTTGTCCACTTGCCGCCCTCTTTCCTCTTTCCGTCACGGTATCCGCCGATTATAACCGCAATGCGCACGTGGTATGCTATAAACGCAATCGAATCGGGGTGATACGGTGGACGAGCTTTTGCATCCAAGCATGTTATTTCTCATATTTGCGGTGGCACTCGTGCTCTATGGCGCCGCAATAGCAAAGACGGGCAACAAGGACCTCTTGCCCTACCGAGCGCAGCATTCAGTGCGCAACGCCGAAGACGTAAGGCGCGTGGGCAGGATCACCGTGGTCGTGGGCCTTGTTATTGGCGCGTTGTCGCTTGTGGGCATCGCGGTTGGCTCGCTCGCAAGCTAGGTGCCCATTGCAACTGGCACGCCGTTTCTGGGAAAGGGTGTGCCACTAGGCGCGTCTAAACTCGTAGTGCTCAAACAGGCCGGGCAAGTCGCCGGGAACATCCGAGGGATAGACCGTACGGTTTGCGAGCTCGCCCGTGGTGCCGATGTGGCGATACGCCTGCACGGCCCACGTGCGTACGCCCGCCTCCGCAATCGCATGCCCAATCTTGCTTATGTCCTCCACAGACAGAAGATCGGGGTGCCAGGTGGTACGCACCTCAAGCTCCACGTCCGCACGCAATGCCTCCTCCAAGCTTGCGCGTGCCAGCTCGCCTGCGCCGGGAGTCCTCGTTATGTCGTCGTACTTGTCCCATGGGGCCTTTATGTCCAGACCAACCCAGTCCGCCAGAGGCAGAATCTCTCGCAGACGCTCGGGATACGCCCCGCACGTGTGCAGGCCCACAAGAAACCCCAGCTCCTTGGCAGCCTGGGCCACCTGTACGACCGCAGGCTGCACAAGCGGCTCGCCACCGCTAAACACGACGCCGTCCAAAAGGCCCCGACGCTGCCCCAAGAACCCAAGCAGATCGTCTTCGCCAAGCGTGGCGGCGCTGGCCTTGCGCAAGGCATGGTTTTGGCAGTAGGGACACGCCCACGGGCATCCGGCCAAGAAGGCCACGCACGCTAGCTTGCCCGGCCAATCCACGGTGGAGAAGGGCGTGATGCCTCCTATGAGCAGACGATGCCGACCGCCCTGGGGACGGCCGGCATCCATGGCTCGGTCCTTCATTCGCGCGGGCCTACGCGCAGCACGCGCCGGGCTCGACGAACTCCACGCGCTCGTGGAACTCGCCCTTCTTGCCGGTGTTGTAGAACGAGACGGGACG
>JAUMWL010000014.1 GCA_030529665.1 Coriobacteriales bacterium | reverse complement strand
AATTGTGAACGGTGGGTTTGCGCGTTGGTGGTGCACAATTACATCGTGGGGACCCTTGGCGTATGGTCGAGCGACATTTCCCGCCCCCTAGTCATAGCGTCAGTTACGTGACGATGACTGTCTGTGCACGACACCGCTCACAAGGCGGTCGGCCAGCCCCACTTGGGACGGACGGTGGTGCCGTAGTAGTCGATCCACCACGAAAGGGGCACCTTCTTTACCTTCTTTGTTACGCTGTGCATGACCCAACCGTCGCCCACGTATATGCCCACGTGGCCCCATATGCGTCCGGCAGAGGTTCGCGTGTGGGTGCTCACGCCCACCAGCATGCCCACCTTTAGGTTGGCCGTGTTTGCGCTCTTGCAGTATCGGTTGTACAAGTCGTTGGCGTTTCCCAAACCTATGTTGATTCCCGCGTTTTGGTACACGCTCTCCACCCATCCCGCACAGAGGCCGGGACCGGGCCAAGGCGTGGAACGTGCGGAGCGCACCAGGCGCTTTTGGTTGGCGTTTGCGTCGCGCAGGAGCTGAGGGGTTCTTTTTGTAATGCAGGCAAAGGGCAGGGAAGACTCGCCATCCTTTGGCGCATCGTCGGTCCTGGCCACCACCTTTGCCTGGATGGCGCTCACGGCAATGCCGCGCTCCACGGACCCGGCGGCCTTGCCATCACGCGTCCACTTTGTCCACCCCACGTCGCAAACGTAGACGCGATACCACACGCTCGCCAACTTGGCAGCCTTGCCGCGAAGCCTCATGCGCACGGCTTCCATGCGTGTCCCGCTGGATCCTATCTGCGAGTCTGCGTCGACGTAAGGCGTCCATCCCGTGTTGGAGAGGTGAAGCGAGTAGCTGACCCTCATGGCGGTGCCATTCACAAGTTTGGCCTTTATGGAGCGTATGGAAGCGCCTTTTGTGCTCCCTGCCGTCTTGCCCTGCTTCTTCCATCCCTGCCAAGCGTTCGCCTGTCTTACGGAATAGGCAAGCTTGGGCTTGTTGATAAACGCCTCAGGCATTGACCCATCTTTTGAGCTGGGCGCCTTTGCGCCTTTGGCACGGACGGAGACCTCGATTGCCTCCACCCGCAGGCTCAGGCCTTGCGTGCCGGACTTCTGCCCGTTCTTTGCCCAGCTCATCCAGCCTACGTTTTGCACGTGTGCCCTGTACCAGATGTCGTACGCACTCGCAATCTCACCTGTAAGCCTTAGGGTAATGGCCTCTATCCTGCGCTTTTCTCCAACCGTGCCAGCCGTGCCCCCGTTCTTGCGTGATTCCTGCCATCCAATGCCTTCCACATGAACGCCATACGCCACGCCACCCTCAATGCTGGTTGACGGCAGCTTTATGCGAAGGGCCTCTAGGCGCAGACCACCGCCCGTCGTTCCCAACAAGACGCCTTCGGATGTTGTCGTGGCCTTGGTCCACCCGCGCTTTTGTATGCGCGCTGATGCCCGTATCTTTATGGCGCCCACCTTTGCCTTGCTTGCGCCTTCGGGACTTACGACCGACTCTTGCTCCACTTTTGCTGACGGGACGTCGTCAAGGACCTCGAGAGTATCTTCGTCGGCAGGCGGCATTTGTTCTACCACCTCGATCTCTCGGTCCATGACGTCATCTTGGGGGTCGGTAGTCTCAACTATCTGAATGTTGGCATCCGGCTCGCCCGTGTCCGAGAAGGCAGGCGATGGAGCAGAGGTCAGCAGACAAAGGGCCATTGTCACAAAAACGATGACACGTAGGTTTGTGCTTGGTCTTAACATATGCATCACGCCTTGCCTCACATATATGCGTTGTCCCCTGGAGGCGGCGCCCCCAGAGGACAACGCTGCATGCGGTCGCTGTGCTACCGCAGGTTCTCTATCCCTAGTATGTTACGACTGTGGTACCAGAGGGGATGTTGTCATAGATCCACTTGGCTCGACTTATTTCCATGCGGACACAACCCATGGAGATGTGCTCTCCCAGACGCCCGTCCATAACCTTAAACGTACCCTCGTAGTATTTGATGGAGTGGAACAGGTACGAACCGTACCATTGTACGTACCAGTAGCAGGAGTATCCATGGCCAAACACGTAGCCACGGTCTCCGACCGAAAACACACCCTTTTTGGTAGGCGTCTCGGGCTGACCGCACGAGATGCGCCACGAGCCATACTTCTGCCAGTTGTTATACGAACCGCGATACACGCCCAGCATGGTCTTTGTGGTGTCGACCAATATGAGCCAACCCGTGGGACTGGAGTATCCCTGGGCCTTCTTTGTCATGTTGTCCTCAAAGTAGCTCTTGTTGACTACGTGATACGCCGTGGATCCTGGCGAGGCCGCTCCCCTGGCCACCAGACGCACCTGAATCGCCTGTACGTCCTTACCGACACCGGGAGCTCCGGCGGTCCCGCCGTTCTTTGCCCAGCCAAGCCAGCCCACACCTGGCATATATACCTTGTAATACACGTCACAGAGCGACTTCATGTGGCCTGTGAGAGAAATCTTGATGGCCTGAACGGCCTTGGACTTTCCAACCGTGCCCGACGTGTCGCCATTTGTCTTGCTGCTCTTCCAGCCAGAGCCAGCCACGTACGTCTTGTACTTAATAGAACCCTTTACCTTGCCGCCCGACAGCCATGCGCTCATGGCCTCCACGCGCTTTTGCTCGCTCGTGGTGCCAGAGACGGCGCCGTTCTTCTTTGTGCCCTTCCAGCCATAGTCTTGGCAGTAGGTCTTGTAGCACACGTCGGGACACACGTAATACGCGGCGGCTATCTTGCTCTTTTTGCTCGGTGCGGCAGACCCCTTCTTCACCAAGTAGATCTGAACCGCCTCAAGCTTGGCGCCAAAGCCCGTGGTGCCTGCCTTCTTGCCGTTCTTGGTCCAGGCCATCCATCCGAGGTTTGAAACATGGGCACGATAGTATACGTCATAGAGCTTCTTTGCCTCGCCCGTAAGCCTTATGGCAACAGCCTCCATGCGCTTGCCCTTGCCAACGGTGCCCGCAAATCCCGACTGCCAACCAGTCCAGCCCTTGGTCTCCACATGGCCTTTGAGCTCGATTCCTCCGGGCACCTCCAGATTTGCGAGACTCACGCTCAGGGCCTCGAGGCCCAGACGCTGACCCGTGGTTCCAGCGGTCTTGCCATTGCCCACGGCGGGCTTCCAGCCCTTCTTCTGCACGTGCGCCTTTACCTTTACCGTGGCGGTTCCAATGAAGCGCTTCTTGTAGTTGACCGTACTGGAGCTTGGGGCTGCATCCCCCTTCTTTACCAGTTGCACCCTCAGGCCGGTGATGGCAAGGGACTTTCCGGTTGATCCGGTCGACTGGCCGTTCTTTGCCCACGCGAGCCATCCCTTGCCCCTTACACGCACCGAGTAGTACACGTCGTACTTCTTTGCCACATTGCCGTAGAGCTTTATCTGCATGGCCTCGATCTGCAGCCTGTTGTCAGTGCCGCCCGTCGCATCATCCTGGACCCAGCTCTGCCACCCTTTGTTCTGGGTGTGCATGCGGTATTTAACGCCGCCGGACACACCGCTGTCGTTTGGGTCCACCTTGATCCTAAACGCATTCACCACCGCACCAGAGGCAGCCGAGCCCGTAATCGCGCCATCCGACACGAGCTTGGACCATGAGCTGCCATACGTCCTGCTCCGGTAGGAAATGCCTGCTTCCTCATTGGATTCGGGTGCCACGACTGGCTGCGTGGTCTTCTCTTGAGGTTTGGCCTCGGCCTCGTCATCTTGTACAACGACCTCGACATCGTCGTTGTTCTCGTTGTCGTCCGACTCAACCTCAACCTGGATCTCATCCAGGTCCTGTTCGTCACCAAGCAGAACAGAGTCCTGCTCGTCGTTTGCAAGGCTGTCATCCGCATTGGACCCGTCAGCTTGACCCTCCTGCGCACCTTGGCCTTCGTCGTCCTGGTCCTCAGTTGTCAAGACATCGTCCAAGACGTCCTCGTCCAACGTGCTTGCAGGCTCGGAGGCAACCGTTACCGTCTGGTCGGGCTCAAGCAGCGTCTGGGTGTTTTGCTCGTCCGCACCCGCGACGTTTGGCACAAGCGTCATCACCATCGCACACGTGACGAGCATGGCCAACAGACGGCGCAGGGGGCTCTTTCGTACTGGCATGGCATTCCTTCTTTCGTTAATTCCAACAGACAGATATACAACATAACATCTTAGACGTCCGCATACACGATGCGCTTGGAATTGCTTTGCACATGTGGAACTCGTTACAACCCCGCAAAGAACTCAACCGCGCGAAGGCGCACGTCTAGGTGGGTGCTCGCCCATCCATGGGCGAACCAAAGCAACGCACTTGCCGTGTCGTTGTCAACCGGCGTCTCCAAGAGCACGTCAAAGGTGCTGCCCACCATGGCTGCAAGCCAGCCAACCATATGCGGGTCCACACGCATGGCGGCCTCCGTCTCGCTTGCGCAGCTCTCGCAGAGCACGCCACCCGCGTGTATAGAGAACCTCGATGTGGTTGGCTCCCCACATGCCACGCAATTGTCTAGAACGGGACGCCAACCCGCGTGTGACAAAACCTTAAACGCATAGGCCGAGAAGACCACGTCCAGATGCGCGCGGTCAGATGCCTGCTCGCACGCAACGAGCGCACGTGTGAGCAAGGGGTGCAGGAAGGGGTCTTCCACGTCTTGGTAGCATGTAAAGCGAGCCACCTCGGCTATGGCGGAGGCGCAGGATAGCTTGTCGAGCTCGTTTCGCACACCAGCATGGGCGTCTATGACCTGCGCCTCCGACACGATGCCCATGCCCCTGCCAACCGACTCCACAAAGTCGACGTCGCAAAACAGCTCCGTGCGCGCCGCCAGCCTGCTGCCGGGCTTTCGAGCGCCTTTGGCCACCACGCGCAGCTGCTCACCACCAAGGGACAGCATGGTTAGAATGAGGTCTTGCTCCTTGAGCTTGGTGCGGTCCAGAACGATGCCTCGCCTTCGGAGCGACTTGCGGCCTGGCAACGCTACTCGCCTGCGTCGTAGCCAAGTCGCCTGATCTCGCTTCTATCACGGCGCCATTGGGGTTGAACCCTTACGTTGAGGTCGAGATAGACTTTACAGTTGAGCAATCGCTCAAGCTCAGGTCGAGCCTCAGTGCCGATGCGCTTTATCATGCTTCCTTTGCTGCCGACCACGATGCCCTTTTGCCCCTCGCGCTCCACGAGAATGGTGGCGCTTATGGAAGCGTGGCCGTCCTTTGCGTACTCGATCGAGTCGCAGCGAACTCCCACCGAGTGCGGGATCTCTTGCTTGAGGTTTAGAAACGCCTTTTCGCGCACGAACTCAGCCACCAGGTCCTCTGGCGTGGCGTCGTATGGCATGTCCTCCGGAAACCAGCGCGGTCCCTCTGGCAGGTGCTCCACAACCAGCCGCAAGAAGCCGTCAACATTAAAGCCCTCTTTGGCCGAGACAACGATGGCGTCATCAAAGTGCGCGAGTGCTTGAGCGGCATCCAGCTGTGCTGCCATCTGGGAGGGGTTTGACAGGTCGGCCTTGGTAAGCACCAGCAGCTTGAACTCCGCATCGCAGGCCTCCACATGGTTTGCCACCCATGCGTCGCCCCTGCCCACCGTCTTGGTGGAATCCACCAAGAGCGCCACCACGTCCACATCGGCAAGCTCGCCAAGCGCAGAGCGATTGAGCTCCTTGCCCAACGCGTCCTTTGGCTTGTGCAAGCCCGGCGTGTCAACTATTACGAGCTGCGCATCCTGCGTGTTGACCACAGCCCGCAGTCGCTTGCGGGTTGTCTGGGCCACAGGGCTCTCTATGGCGACCTTTTGCCCCAAACAGGCATTGAGCAGCGTGGACTTACCTGCGTTTGGCCTTCCCACCAGGGCCACAAAACCGCTCTTGAACGCTTCAGACATACACTTGCACCTCTCAACTCGTCAGTAAGGCGTTTGCAAACACGAGCAAACCCACCACCGCGACCACCACGCACAGCGCCCATACGGCACCGGCCGATATGTCCTTGGCCCTGCCTGCCAAGGGATGGTATTCGGGCGACACCAGGTCCACTATGGTTTCCACGGCCGTGTTTAGCAGCTCGGCCGCAATCACCGCGCCGCAACACAGGAGCACGATTGCCCAGCTTACGAGGTCTAGCCGCAGCACGATGCCCGCAATGATGGCGGCCGCGCCTCCAAAGAGCATTACCTTTATGTTTCTCTCGGTCTTAATCGCCATGCGAAAGCCCTGCATCGCAAACAAGAAGCTTCGCGTAAACGTGGGGTGCCTGTTGCTGTCCTTGCGGCCGGGTATCATGACAAGAGCTCCCCCTCATGTCGCGTTAGCACGACTCCCGTCATGTCTGCATCGGTTGCATGCATTGCCAAAAGCTCGTCCTCGCGCGCCTCCATTACTGCGGCCTCGTCATCGCTCATGTGGTCATAGCCCAGCAGGTGCAGCATTCCATGAATCAGGAGCAGGCGCGTCTCGTCGGCCGGCGTGGTGCCAAAGGAGGCAGCCTGACGGGCAATGTAGGTAGGCGCAAGAACGATGTCTCCCAGCTCGCACGGCTCGTCCTTTGCAAGCTCCGGATCGTCTGGCCGCTCGCATTCCAAAGAGATCACGTCGGTGGCACGGTCTTGTTGGCGCCACTCGTTGTTGAGCTCTTGCATGCGGGCCTCGTCAACCGTGCTTACCGACACGTAGCAGGCTCTTTGCACGCCCTCCTCGCGCAACACCAGCTCGCAGATCGCACAGATCTCTTCCTCCTGCAAGGCGCAGGGCACATCTTCCTCATATGCAACGTTGGCAAGCATTCCTACGAGGCACCTCCCTCATACGCACGATACGCGTCCACGATTCGAGCCACCAAGGAGTGGCGCACCACGTCGGCCGGGTCGAGGTCAACAAAGGCGACGTCATCCACGCCCTCCAGCACGCGTCGCGCCACATCCACGCCAGACGTTCCCTTGAGGTCGCGCTGCGTTACGTCACCCGTTATGACGAACTTGGACGAGAAGCCCAGACGTGTTAGAAACATCTTCATCTGGTCGGGCGTGGTGTTCTGCGCCTCGTCCAGGATCACAAACGCATCGTTGAGCGTGCGCCCGCGCATAAAGGCAAGGGGGGCGATCTCTATGACTCCCTGCTCTATGAGCGCGTTGCCCTTCTCGCGATCCGTCATGTCAAACAACGCGTCGTACAAGGGGCGTACGTAGGGATCGAGCTTCTCTTGGAGCGTGCCCGGCAAGAAGCCCAGCGACTCCCCCGCCTCCACCACAGGCCGCGCAAGTACGATGCGGGCAACCTCGCGCCTCTTTAGCGCCGCGACCGCCATGGCCATGGCCAAATACGTCTTTCCCGTACCGGCCGGGCCAAGCCCAAACGTTATGGTGTTCTTTTTTATGGCCCGCACATACCGCGTCTGTCCTGGCGTCTTGGGACGGATGGCCCGTCCGCGATAGGTAAGGAGGATGTCGTACATTGCCTGCTGCGAATCACCCGATCCGCGTTCGACCTGGCCTATGGCAAGCTCCACGTCGGCCATGGAGGGCACCTCTCCCGACTCCACGGTCTGTATAAGATGCGAAAATACCGACGTTACCTGGTTGACCACGTCCGCCGCGCCAACTACCGCCACCTGGCTGCCCCGTACCGTTATGAGAGCGTCAAAGGCCTCCTCTATGCGACGCAACAACGCGTCGGAAGATCCCATGAGCAACGTGGGGTCAACGGAATCGGGTATGGTGAGCCGTACGTGCGTAGGTTCCAAGGCTTCTCCTCCATGTGTCGGTATACCTATAATAACCCTCTTTTGGGCTGGCACCAGCCAAATGGTGGCACACCGTTGCATGGATGTTTTAGTTGCCAACGAGAACGCCGTCCTGCAAGCAGGTAAACTCCACCTCTACCAAATCGCCAACGGGATGGCGCGAATCAACCGTCACGTCGTACAGCTCCTGGCTTACGGCCCTTCCCGGCGACTGCACCAAAACCCTACCCTTGGTGCCAACCAGCTCGCGCATATTCTCCGCGCGCATTTGCTCTCCCAGCGTACGCAGGCGCGAGCTCCTTTGCGCCATGAGCCTTGGGTCCACCTGGTCAGCAAACTCCGCCGCTGGCGTTCCCGGCCGCTTGGAATACCTAAACACGTGCATGCGAGAAAAGCGGACCTCCTTGCAGAATTCGTATGATGCTTCGAACTCCTGGTCCGTCTCGCCCGGAAAGCCCACGATCACGTCGGTCTCCAAGGCGATGCCATGCACGAGGCCCCTACTCATGCGCACCATGTCCATAAAGGCTTCCGTATCGTAGACGCGTCTCATACGCTTGAGGGTGGCATCGCAGCCAGACTGCAGGCAGACGTGCAGGAATGGTGCGATCCTGCCCGCAGACGCCGCCATGACGCCAAGCAACCTCTGGGTTACGTCGGGCGGCTCGATGGACGACAGGCGTATGCGCTCCACGCTCGTGCTGGACAGTATGTGCTCAAGAAGCACGGGAAGATCTGCCCCGTGGCCGAGCTCGTCGCCAAGCGGTGCCCGATAGCTGCCAAGGTTGATGCCGGTTAGCACGACCTCGCGCGCATTGTGCTCGCACGCCTCATGTATTGCCTCTATTACCTGCGTAGATGCCAGCGAACGCGATGGGCCGCGTGCCTTCCACACTATGCAGAACGAGCATCGGTTGTTGCACCCGTCCTGGATCTTTATTCCCGGTCGGGTCCTTCCCGTGGGAGTGGGCGATACGGCAAGCACGCCCTTGTCGTCCACGTAGTCGCCCGCCCTGCCCAGCAGCTCCAGCGCCTTGCCTGCCACGAGGTCCTTTTTTGTCTCGATGACCAGCTTATGTGCCACGGACAACAGCTCGTCCGCAAATAGGTTGGCCACGCAGCCCGTAGCCAACACCTGCGGCGCGTTGGGCAGGCGAGAGGCATGGCGCACTGCCTTGCGCGTCTTTGTCTGGGCCTCTCCCGTTACCGCGCAGGTGTTTATGATCACAAGGTCGGCTTCCTCTTGGCCAACCAGCTCGCAGCCGGCACGCTGGAGCTTGTTGGCCACTAGGTCGGTCTCCACCCTGTTTACGCGACATCCCAGGTTTATGAGGGCCACGCGCGCGGGCATGCCCGTCGTCATTGCCTCTTTCCCTTAAACGGACCCCTGCGCTGCTTTCTCTTTGTCTGTGACTGGGCGGTCTGCTTACGTGCCTTTTGCTCTTGGCCCGCACCTGCGCCTGCTGCCTGCGAGGTGGGGTCCTCGTGGGGTTGCAGACTCGCGACCTTCTCCAAAATGAGGCGTTGCTCGTCTGAGAGAGACACAGGGATGTTTACCTGCACGGCAACCACCAGGCTGCCCCTGCCCGTGCCTCCCAGACGCGGCATGCCCAGCCCCGGAAGCTCTATGTGCTGGCCATACTGGCATCCTGCGGGAATCTCTACCACCACTTCGTCAGTCTTTAGGATTCCGTCCATGGCAATCGTGGTGCCAAGCATGGCCTGGAACGCGTCAACCTGAGCCACCACAAACAGATCGTCGCCATGACGCTCGAATCGCTCGTCCTCTAGCACCTGAATGGTTACGATGAGGTCGCCTGCCACGTCGCCACGCACGCCTGCCTCGCCACGTCCATCCACGCGAATTGACTGGCCGGAGTGGATGCCGGCCGGTATGTCGACCTTAACCGTCTCGTGCGAGGGCGTGCGTCCTTCTCCTTGGCAGGTGTCGCAGGGGTTGTCGACCACGCGGCCCGAACCATGGCATACCGGACATGTGGTTTGGCTCTGCATCTGGCCAAATATGGTACGCTGCACCTCCACGACTCTGCCTGTTCCGCTGCACCTGCCGCAGATGGTCTCGTGACCACCCTCGGCAACACCGGTGCCGTTGCAGTCCTCGCAAGGCGAGAGGCGGTCGTAGGCCACCTTCTTGCTGCAACCCGCCGCAGCTTCGGCAAGGGTTATGCGCAAGGTGATTCCCATGTCGCGTCCGCGCGTGCGTGCGGCACGCGTGCCTTGGCCTCCCCCACCAAAGAACGAGTCAAAGATGTCGCTTATGCCGCCAAAGCCGCCACCAAATATGTCTGACATGTCCACGTATTCGGAGCCAAATCCACCAGGACCGTCGGGATTCCCAAACTGGTCGTAGTTTGCGCGCTTGCGCTCGTCAGAGAGCACGGAGTAGGCCTCGTTGACCTCCTTAAAGCGCTCCTCGGCATCTGGCTCCTTGTTTACGTCTGGATGCAGGGTGCGTGCGAGCTTAAGAAATGCACGCTTTATGGTGCGCTGGTCTGCATCCCTGCTTACGCCCAGCACTTCGTAGTAGTCTCTCTTTGGTTCCAAAGCTCAACAACCTCCGAACAGATTTGTTCAACACGCGCTTGGGATCATCCCTAGCGTCGACGTGACATAAAGGCCGGTATAAACAGGATCGCGAGGAAGAACGCCGCGGGGAAGAACAGCGGATTCATCAGCATGGCCACGAGCAGGACTCCGATGAGCACACCCGATACGAGGCCGCTTCCTACCGCCTGAAACGCCTCTTGCCACCAGCGCGTGTTTGACCTAAGCCCCTCGCGCATGATGGCGGCAAGGCCAATGCCCGCAAGCACGCCGCCTATGACGGTCGTCATAAGACCGGCAAACAGAAGGCCGATTGCCACGAGCGGAAGCCCCATGCCCACCATGCGAAAACCACCCTGTTGGCTGGTACTGAGACGCTCTTCCGATACACCAACGCGACATACGAAGTCACCGGACTCACGTCCGTTGGTGCCTGCGTTGCCCATGCCCTCTATGCGTATCTCGTCCCCGTCGTGGGAGTCGGCGGGTATCTCCACTACCACCTCGCTGCCGGAGAGGACCCTGCCCGAGCCTCCGCACGAGGAGCAGGGATCCGACACGACCTTGCCAGTGCCTTCGCACTCGGGACACGTTACCTCAAAGTAGCCAATGCCAAACAGGCCCATGCCACCAAGGTCCACGCGCATGCGACCGGCACCGTTGCACGTGGGACAGGTTGACGCTTCCGAATGCTCCACCGAGCCGCTGCCATGGCACACGTCGCACGTTACGAACCGTTGGAAGGTTACGCCGCGCTTTGTGCCCGACTTGGCCAGGTCTGCGTCCAGATCGAGCTGGTATACGATGTCGGCGCCCGCATGGGGGTAATACGACCTGGAGCGCGTCTCCCTCGTTGACCAGGAGCCGCCAAAGGGAAACCCGTCAAACGGGGATCCGCCATAGCCACCAGCAGACTGGCCACCAGGATATCCGCCCGCAAAGGGCATGCCAGAGCGCATGGCATCGTAGCGCCTGCGCTTGTCGGCATCGGAGAGGACGGCATAGGCCTCGCTTACCTCCTTGAAGCGCTCCTCTGCGTCTGGCTCCTTGTTAACGTCGGGGTGAAGCTTGCGAGCTTTCTTTTGGAAGGCACGGCGAATCTCGTCTGACGTTGCCTTTTCGTCTATCTCAAGAATCGCGTAGTAGTCCTTCTCGTTCATTGACGCCATGAAGCGTGCTCCTATCGCTGGGGGCACAGGCCCGTAAATGCAGTATTACGAGTGCATTGTACCCAACTTAAAGGCGCTCATACATAACACGCAAATTCTATAAGGTTTGCGTGGCGCGCTCAGCCATGCGCTGGCTCTGCCAAGTCCCACAGCGCTCCGTAGAGCTCGTTACCAAGGAGCCAGCCATCGTGTGTGGGAACCAGGCAGTTGCCCCGTCGCGCAACGAGGCCTTTTGCAAGGAGGTCCTCGCGGGTCTTTGGCGCGCAGTCCAGACGGGTGGCCTCAATCCCTTGCGTAAGGCGCATGCCCAGCATAAGGTCTTCTGCCCACGCCTCGCGCGCGCTCATGAACTCGACCTCTTGGACCGAGGTCGATCTGCGGGGGATGCAGAAACGCATTCTCGCGGCAGACGGCTCGCGCACGGGCAGCCATGACAACACCTGTTTTGCGAGGTCGTATTGCTCGGGGCCGAGCATGCTGGCGGCACCTGGTCCCAGCCCCAAGTACGGTACTCCCGTCCAATAGGCAATGTTGTGGAGGCATTGCTTGCCAGGTCGTGCATAGCTCGCCACCTCGTAACGCTCGTATCCCGCCTGTGCAAGAACGCGCTCGGCATCCTCCATGCGCTCCGCCTGCACGTCATCGTCGTTCCAAGGGGTCGGCTTGCCACGGTAGCGCATCTCTAACGGCGTGCCCTCCTCTATGCTGAGCGGATACACGCTCACATGGCCCACGCCTAACCGCAGCACGCCATCTAACGTGCGTCGCCACGACGCATCCGTTTGGTGCGGAATGGCGCACATGAGGTCCACAGACACATCGAGGCCCGTCTCAACCGCCGCGCGCACACGGTCTTTGGCCTGTTCTGCGGTGTGAATGCGGCCCAATGCCTTGAGCTCGGCATCATCAAGCGACTGCACGCCAATGGAGAGACGCGTTACGCCCGAGTCAGCCATGACCGTAAGCACCTCGTTGGTAAGCGAATCCGGATTCGCCTCGCACGTAAACTCGGTCAAGCCCGGGCAGGCCACTCGTATGTTTGACGCCAGGGTACCAAGTCTTTTAGCACCCAAGAACGACGGTGTGCCGCCTCCAACGTATGCGGTCGAGCATGAGCTCAGAAGCCGCAGCTCCTTGGCCTTTTGTATCTCTTGCAGGCGTCGTTGGAGATATGCATCCATGCATGGGTCGTCTTGTGCAGTGGCGGTGCTCTCAAAGTCGCAGTACACGCACTTGCGAGCGCAGAACGGAACATGGACGTACAGGGCGCCCACGCTGGTATGGTTTGCAGAATGAACGATAGCTCATGCCCCCTAGCTTGGTCTTGGGTTAAAAGGGTGACTAATCATACCGCAATCGTACGGAATCCACGTTTGGCCGTTTGGGGCCTGGCCCTAGCCGTTTGGGGCTTTGCCCCAAAAGGCCACGTTGGGTGATCCCCGGCCCTGCGTGCTGTCTTTTCGACCAGTGTGGTTCGACCTGCCCTAAGCGTGCTGTCTTTGCGAGCTGTGTGGGTCGTTTCCGGTCATATGTGCTGTGATTGCGAGCTGTGTGGTTGCACGGACCACACAGCACGCAATCACAGCACGCCTCCTAGCTCGCGGGCCACACAGCTCAAAAAGACAGCACACCACCAAACCCGCGGGCCACACAGCTCGCCAACACAGCACGCGCGCCGGCGTACGTCCATGCTGACCTGTGTTTCGTGGTTCGTACGTCCCATACGGAACCCGCGTGCTTTGCAAAGGACGGTTGTTTGGAATATCATCGTGCGGGGGTGGTCAAGATAGCGTCAAAGAGCGAGCACATAGACTATTTTGATTGGCTGCGTGCCTTGGGCTGTGCCGCCGTGGTGCTCTTGCACGTGCTGTCCATATACATTAACAAGCATTCCGTTGCCGCACACTCCGTCCGTATGTTTTGGACATGTGAGGCAGATCTTATCCTCACCAGGTGGGCGGTACCCGTCTTCCTCATGATGAGCGGAACTCTTTTGCTAGACGCCCGCAAGACCGTGGACTACAGGCGGGCGCTTGGATACGCGCGTCGCATGGCGGCGGTGCTGGCCACATTTGGCTTCGCCTTTTGCGTTATGGAGGCTGCATATCGCGGAAGTCAGAATCCCCTCGCGCTAGGGTTGAAGAACCTCGTCTGCGGTAGAAGCTGGACCCATATGTGGTACGTGTACACGATGATGGGAATCTATCTGCTGCTACCCGTCTTTAAGGCGTTTGCCGATTCGGCGAGCGACCGAGACTACCGAACCCTCCTTGTGGTGCTGTTCGTCCTCTCGTGCGTCGTGCCATCCGTAAACAGAGTTACTGGACTCTCTGTGGAGAGCTTTGTGTGGCTTACGTCGCCCTGCCTCTATTTCTTTTTGGGTCATTATTTGCATGAACACGTCTTGCAGGCAAAGAGAGTGGCCGCAGTTGGCCTTGGAGCTGCGCTGGTTGCCGCTTTGCTTTTGGGATATGGCGTGGTGGCATGCCACGACGTGTGGAAGTGGGTGTGGACAATCGATTCGCCCTTTATCGTTGGCTATTCGGCGTTGGTCCTTGTGGCTTCGCGACACGTCTTTGGGAATAGTGCCAACAGGGTTTTGCGCAGCGTCTCTGCGCGAAGCTTTGGAATCTACATTGTGCACCCGCTCTTTCTCAACCTCTTGTACAAGGTGGCGGGATGGGGACACGTTCCTCTTGCGCCTATATTGCACGAGATAGTCACGTTTGGCATCGTCTTTGCGGCTTCGTATTTGCTCTCGTGGGTATTGTCTCGAATCCCGCTCTTTGCTTGGATGCGATTCTAGCGTTGTGAGCAGAAAGGGGTTATCCCTTTCTGCTCAGTTCGTCGGCCATGGAAAGGTAGTCGGCAACCGTGTGGCAGGTCATGGCACGATTGCGCCAAGCGGCCGCATGTGGCATGCCGCGCAGATACCAGCCGGCAAGGCTGCGAGCCCGCGCCAAGTGAGCACCAGTGGCCTCCAGCAGGTGCACGTGACAGGCAAAGGCACAAAGACGCTGTTGCGTAGTAGGCACAGTACCGCTAAACAGCCACGGGTTGCCGTAAGACCCGCGAGCCACCATTACGGCCACGCATCCCGTACGCTCCATCATCGCATGCGCATCCGCATACGACATCACGTCACCCGAGCCAATAACCGGCACCTCAACGGCGCGTACCACGCGCGCAACTGCCTCCCAACTCGCCTGGCCACGATACAGCTGGTTTGCAAAGCGTCCATGCACCGCAATCGCCTGCGCGCCTGCTTGCTCCATTGCCCGCGCAAACTCAGGCGCAACCTCCTCATCCATGCGACGTCCCCGGCGAATCTTTACCGTAACGGGCACGCACGACTCTTCCACACACGCTTGCACGATTCTAGCCGCCCGCACAGCGTCATCGAGCAGGGCCGATCCTCCCCCGCCCTTGGTGACCTTGGGAACAGGGCACGCCATATTGATGTCAATAAGAGCCAGCCGCTCCCCCAGCCGCTCGCACACCGCCGCAGCCGCCTCCCTAAACTGATCGGGTTCGGACCCAAACAGCTGCACGGCCAAGTCCGGCTCCGGATCCCGCGGCAAGGCAAGCTCCCAGGTCTTTTCGCTGCCGTAATGCAGCCCCGCAACGCTCACCATCTCGCTATACGCCAAGGCAGCACCGCCAGCGCGCGCCATCATGCGATAAGCCGCGTCACTCACCCCCGCCATAGGCGCCATAAGCAACGGGTTTTCCTCAAACCTCTGCCTAAGTCTCCCAGTGCGCGGGAACGCCGCAAGAGACGTCCCCAGCCCCGCATCAGGAGCGTATTGGGCCAATACCTGGGAAGGCGTGACGACGCCCCCGGAAGGGGGCGAGTCGAAGTCGGCAAATCGCGATGCGCAGCACGTGCCTCCGGCACGTGCGCTGAGCCGACTGACTCGGTCCCTTTCGGGGGCGTCGTCACGTCGGCACTCCGTAGTGCTACTCATCATCCACCTTAAGCACGGCAAGGAACGCCTCTTGCGGCACGTCCACGCGACCGATGGACTTCATCCGCTTCTTGCCTTCCTTCTGCTTCTCCAGCAGCTTGCGCTTGCGCGTAATGTCGCCACCGTAGCACTTGGCAAGCACGTCCTTGCGGTGTGCCTTTACGGTGGAGCGGCTTATTATCTTGTTGCCAATGGCGCCTTGGATGGGCACCTCAAACTGCTGGCGTGGGATTATCTCCTTAAGCTTGTCGCACAGGCCGCGACCCAGCGTGTAGGCCTTGTCGCGATGCACTATAAACGAGAGCGCGTCCACCTCCTCGCCAGCCAGAAGGATGTCGAGCTTCACGAGGTCGGAATCACGGTAGTCGTCAAACTCGTAGTCCAACGACGCATAGCCCTTGGTACGGCTCTTCAGCTGGTCAAAGAAGTCCAAGATAAGCTCGGCCAGAGGGATGTCAAAGTGCATCTCCACGCTCTTCTCGGAGAGGTACACCATGTCGGTGGAGATGCCGCGATGGTCTATGAGCAGCTGCATGACGGCACCCACGTAGTCGGGCGGCACGATAACCGTGGCCTTGAGGTAGGGCTCCTCAATGTGCTCGATCTTCTCGGGCTTGGGCAGGTCTTGGGGACTGGTTACCTCAATCATGGTCCCGTCGGTCTTGAACACGTGGTAGTCCACGGATGGGCTGGTGGCTATGAGGTCCAGGTCGAACTCGCGCTCCAGGCGCTCCTTTACCACCTCCATGTGCAGAAGCCCCAAGAAGCCCACGCGAAATCCGAAGCCCAGCGCCACGCTGGTCTCAGGCTGCCAGGTAAGCGACGGGTCGTTGACCTTGAGCTTTTCCAGCGCGTCACGAAGGTTCTCGTAGAACTTGTTGTCCACGGGAAAGAGGCCCGTAAACACCATGGGCTTGGCCTCGTGGTATCCCGGGCAAGCCTCGGCGCAGGGGCGGTCTTCCATGGTGATGGTGTCGCCCGTCTTTACCAGCGCCGGGTCCTTGAGACCGGTTACCACATAGCCCACCTCGCCCACGGCAAGCTCGGAAAGCGGCACCTCAAGCGGGCGCTTTACGCCAACTTCCTCGGCCAGGAACGGCTGGGCAGCCGCCATCATGAGCATGCGCATGCCCGGACGTATGCAGCCGTCAAACACGCGCACCGTTGCAACCACGCCGCGGTAGGCGTCAAAGTACGAATCGAGGATAAGCGCCTTGGTGGGCGCGTCGGCATCGCCCTGCGGAGGGGACACCAGGTACACGATGCTCTCAAGCAGGTCGTGGATGCCCTCGCCCGTCTTGCCACTCACGCACACGGCGTCGTCGGCAGGAATTGCCAAGACCTCCTCTATCTCCTCGCGCACGCGCTCGGGCTCTGCCGAGGGAAGGTCGATCTTGTTGATTGCCGGCACTATGTCCAGGTCGGCGTTCATGGCAAGAAGCGCATTGCTTACGGTCTGCGCCTCCACGCCCTGCGTTGCGTCAACCACCAACACCGCACCCTCGCATGCCGCGAGCGAGCGCGACACCTCGTAGGTAAAGTCCACATGACCCGGCGTGTCGATGAGGTTAAACTGGTACTGGTTTCCGTCGTCCGCATCGTACATAACACGGACGGCATTGGATTTGATGGTAATGCCACGCTCCTGCTCGATGTCCATGGAGTCGAGCATCTGCTTGTACAGGTCTCGTTGCTCCACGGTGTGCGTAAGCTCCAGGATGCGATCGGATATGGTGGACTTCCCGTGGTCTATGTGGGCCACGATCGAGAAGTTCCGTATGAGTGAGGTTTCTGTTTTAGTAGACATAAATTAGATAATAGCGGAATTTGTCCCATTTGTACAAAGAACATGCTATACTCGCCAAGTTGACCTTTACTGCAACCGTGTCTCAGGTAGAGGCCTCAATGTACATGACCGAAAGGGTAAGCACGTGGCAAACATCAAATCTCAGAAGAAGCGCATTCTCACTGCCGAGAAGGCCCGCGTCCGCAATCGTGCGGTTCGCTCCGAACTCAAGACCTACGTAAAGAAGGTTCGCGCAGCCGTGGAGGCTGGCGACAAGGAAGCGGCACAGCTCGCCGCCAACGCCGCCTGCCGCAAGCTGGACAAGGCGGCCTCCAAGGGCATCATCCACAAGAACCAGGCTGCCGAGCGCAAGAGCGGCGTTCAGAAGCTGGTCAACGGCATGGAGTAGCCCTGCGTTTCTGTCATAGCAGGAGACAAAGGAGGCCCGGGGTGCTGCCCGGGCCTCCTTCTTTTTGGCTGGTGATGGGGATACTCCCCTTTGCTTGGTGCTATTGCTGGCAGATCTTTAGCACGAGCGTCACAAACGCGGTCTCGGCGTCGTTGCCGCTCTTTAGCTCGCGCTCGCACACACTGCAGGCACGCAAGCACGACACCAGCTGCTCCGCACTGAATCGCCTGGCTGCAGAGACCGTGGAGCGCACCTGCCATTCCTGTTTGCCAAGCTCCTGCGCCACACGCGATGCCTGCCCGCGGTCGATGAGCGACCGTGCGCAAATCAGATCGCGAATCCTGCGTACCAGCAGCGTGAGCAGCGCGAGGTGCGAGGGGTCTTGCATATGGCGATATAGTTCCATCGCCCGTACGGCATCTCCTGCCGCGACCTTGTCCAAAAACTCCCAGGGCTTTACCTCGGCCGTTCGTGCAATGTGCTGCTCCACGTCCCCAGCGGTGATGCGTCGCGTTGCCGAGCAGAACTCCCTCAGCGTCTTGAGTGAGCGGTCCAACAGCAAGGTACTCTCGCCCACGCGGCTAACCAATTCCTGAGCAGCGCGCGTATCCATGGCAAATCCCATAGCCCCGGCGTGCTTAACCAGATACGATGGAAGGTCACGCGTCTTTAGCGTGGGGCAGTCAATGATTGAGCGCTTGCCCACCTTTGCGACGGCCTTGTAGAGCCGTGTGTTCTTTGCGAGTGTCTCGGCAACCAAGCAGAGCACGCACCCGGGATTGGGATTCGACAAATACGATATGATCGTCTCGCTTACGGGCTTGGGCAACTTGTTGGCATCGTGTATGAGTACGAGCCTAAACCCGTCACCCAGAGGAATGGTGTTGAGCGAAATGGCAATGTCGGTGGGGTCCATGTCGGCTGATGCGGTTCGCTCGTCTAGGTTGAACGCTGCCAGCCCCTCGTCCAGCCGTGCCTTGAGCCTTGACACGGTGGTCTCGCGCTTGAGCTGATCGCCGCCGACCACAAGGTATGCTGGTAGTAATGAAGGCATTCGCTTGGCCCCTTCTTGAACATAGACTGGTGGCACACGGTTTTTGGGAAACGGTGTGCCACCATGCTTCTACTTGGCCTTGGCGGGTTTGCTTACGGACTCGTTCCAGTAGGCAATTTCTGGCGGCATAACCGGCGTCTTGCGTATGGCCAGCTCCTGGGTCGCACCTGGCGCCGTAACCACAGTGTAGGTAAACACGGCGGACTCCTGTGCATCCAGACGCAGCGTCTTGTTCCACACCTCGAGTCCCTGATACGTACCCTGGTGCCAATCGCTGTCGTTGGGCTGGTCGCCTTGTGTGTTTACGCGCTCGCACTGCATGTTCTCAATGTGGCCACCCTCTGGTGCAACAAGATGCAGCTCCTCGCCAAGGTCGTAGTCGGTCCTGCCCTTGTTTTGCACGAGGACGTATGCGGGGATCTTCTTGTACGCGTTGGGATCAAAGTTGTTCGTAAAGGTAACGCGCATGTCATACGACTTGGAGCCGTCCTCGTTGGTCCTCGCCTCGCTCATCTGGGTGTCTATGCTGAGGTAGTAGGACATCTTTGAGACGCTCGCGTCGCTTACAAACACACCCGTAAGCGGCGCGTCCGCATCGTGGGTGAGCTCGCCCGCAAGACGCGCCTCCTTCATGGCATCCTCGGCACCCTCGTCACGCACCCAGATCTTGCAGCGATCCTCGTTTGCGGCCTTGGACACGGCACCAAAGAATCCCGTCATGTCGAGGCCGTCCAAGTCGGTAAGCATGTCGGACAAGACCGTGCCGGCAACTTCGCGATAGAAGTCGTCGCACTTCTTCGGCTTCCACCAAAACAGCGACTTGTTTATGAGTATCGACGCCGCGTTTGTGTCGTCCACGTTTACGCCAAAGGTTGTCTTTACCTCGCCCATGGTCTCCAAGAGGTATTGCAGGAACACGGGATCCAGACCAAACACGCCATCTATCTCTTGGCCTTGATAGAGCTTCCAGATGTTGAAGTAGAGCTCGCCAACCCGTTGGAAGTCCGGAATCACGTTGTGGTCCCCATGATGCGTGTCGCATCTCTCGCCAAAGTTGTCTATCTCCTCCTCGGTCGCTCCCGCCGAGTCCACGTCATACGAGAGAACCTCGGCAAGGTTGCGGAAGTCACCCATGGAAATGTTGCCGTCGGTTACCGTAACAACGCCCAAGGCGCCAACAAACCCGCCTATGGAGTGAATCTCCGCTGTGTTCTCGGCAATGATGAGGTAGTTGCGCTCCTGTCCACCAGACCCCAGCAACGTGGGCAGGTAGGGAAAGATGGGCCGCATGCGCTTGATGAGGTCGTCGGCGACAACCACCTTTTCTGTGGCCGAGTCCAGAATCTCTCCAACCTGCGCTATGTTGGCCTTTGGCAGGTTTGACAGCGTTTCCGCAGAACGTGAGAGCGCTGGCGACGCCTGCTCTATGGCAACGATGATGCCAGGCAATGCGTCGAGGTTGATGGACTTGTCGTGGGTAAACTGCGACAGCTCCAACACGCGACCGCTCTGCGCCATGGGAACCAAGGCGTTGTCGGCCACGTCCACCAAAACGTCTGCCACCACTCGCATGCTCTTTACGTCGCTGCCAACAAAGGGTATGTGGGCAAACAGCTCCCACAGTGGGCTGCCAAGCTCCCCCTGGATTTGGTGTGCGGACTCGCTTACACCAGATGCGGAGTCGTTGAGCATCTGGGCATTGCCCTTCTTTGCGGCACCCAAAAAGTCGTGCGCATAGACACGCACGCTGCTGGCCTCGTCCTTTACCACGCCCACCGAATGCAAAAAGGTGACGGTAAGAACGACACCCGTAAGGGCGACGGCCAATATGGACCCCACGATAATCCACGGCCACGTGTTGTGTTGCCTAAACACGTTGCGATGGACCTTAACAACGTCGCCTTGGTCATATATGTTAAACGATTCCGATTGCGATCCAACGTTGCTGGAGGAGGAGTCCCATGTATGCTTTGCGCCTCTATGCGTCATGATTGCAAAGCCCTTTCTGTTTTGGTGTGCGAGGCAACTCTTACAGCCGCAAGTATGCCTAGTATGCCACATAATGAAAAAACAAACACAGGTGAGAGTGGGTTTTGCGTCAGACATGCAAATAAGGTCGGTGGCTGGGGTGGCAGTTCCAGCACACGTTACCAGTACCAAACCGTAGATAGGTCCGTAAGCGACGAGACTATTGCCCATGCAGTCACGCACAGGGCGACCGCGCATGCAACGAGTAGAATGATGATCTTTGCCTTGCCGCTCACGTTGTTCCTCCAAAATCCGAGCATCGGTTTTAACGCTAAGGATAATCTATCACCTCGCGTTGCGCGCTCACCACAACTCCTCCTTTTGCGGGCGTCACCTCCACGTCGCCAACGTCCTTGGTACATAGAAACAAGGCGCCAGAATCCTCAAGTACCTGCACGCAAGCCTTGCTGGGATGACCATAGTGGTTGTTCTGTCCCGCACTGGCAACCGCGACTTCGGGATCGAGCGACTCGGCTTGGTCGTGCGTTAAGGACACCTCGCTTCCATGATGACCCACCTTAAGCAAGTCAATGTCTCCCACTAAACCAGACGCGAGCACAGAACCCGTCTCGTCCTTCTCCGCATCTCCCGTAAGAAGCGCGTGGAGCGTCTTGTCAGCTTCCTCATAATCAAGCCTCAGCTCTATGGAGTCACTGTTCTGGCTTCCGTCCACCGCGGTGGCAGGCCATATCATCGTCAGATAAAAGCTCCCCACGCAAAGGACGTCTCCAAATGCGATCTCGCAGACGTCACTGCCGGTAAGCGCGCGCCATTCTTGCAGCGTCTGTTGCGAAATATGGCTAGCGACGCCACGAGCAATAATCACGCGATCGCAACTCACCTTTCCCTGTAGAGACGAGATGCCGGCATAGTGGTCGTCGTGCATGTGGGTGACCACGATGGCGTCCAAATGCAGCACGTGCTTGCGTGTCAGCGCCTCCGCGACGCTCTTGTCCGGACCGGCGTCCACAAGGATGGCTGAGGCTCCCTGTTGCACAAGAACGGCGTCTCCTTGGCCCACGTCCAATATGCACACGCGCGCCGGTGCAAAGAATCTCCACAGCAGCACTTGGACGCACAACACCGCGCATATGGCAACGAGGGCCATGCGCACGCACTTGCCCGAGACGTGAGGCCACGCAACGAGCAGCAAAGCCAGGCCCGAACCCACGATCCCAGCAACCAAACACGTATGCTCCTGCATCAGGACCGTGGCAAAGGGCATGCTTCCAAACAGCCCCACCAAGCTGAGCAAGACATGCGCTAATACATCCGCGACCGCAAGGATGGCGGCCTGTATGTGGGGTGCCCACCAACACGCAATGCCTACCATCGTTATGCCCAACATGATCGAGAATGGTGGTGTGACCACCATGCTGGCAAGTGGCCCCACCAACGAGACCTTGCCAAACGCCTCGATCGCAAATGGCATGGTGGAAGCCTGCGCCACCATGGAGGCGGCTAGAGACTCCTTGCAAACAGATGCAACATGCAAGTAGGCTCGGGACACTCCGCGAGGCATCCATCGAGGAGGCACATGGTTTTCCAAAACCTCGTTTAGGGCATACGTGGCGTAGGCGCTCAGCAAGCAGAGCCCCACCACCGCGCTTACCGAAAGCGCAAACCCCAACTGCCCGGAGACGCCAGGGTTCAGCAGTGCCATACATAGGCCCGCAACGCATACCGCCGACAGTGCGTGCGACCTTCTGCCCCCCACCCTGCCCGCCATAGCCGCACACGTCATGATCCACGACCGTATAGCAGAGTTGGGCGAGCCACATAGGAGCACAAACGATCCCGTGGCCACAAGAAGCATGGCAATGCGCGTATGCGGTCGCAGCCTCAGCGACTCCATCACTCCCGCAAGCAGGGCGGACAGTATTGCCAAATGCGACCCCGACACGGCCACAAGATGAGAGAGCCCGCAACTGGAGAATGCCTCGTCCAGACCAAACTCCGCCAATCCCTCGCGCCAGCCACACACGCATCCGGCAAGCAACGATCGCTCCGCAGATCGCCCAGGATCGAGCATGCCCAGAATCCGCTGCCTAAGGCTCTGTATTTGCTGGTTAGCCCACGTGCCTTCTTGTTCCTCCATAATTCTGACCACGCGCACTGAACCCCATACCCCCTGCCTTCTGGACGAGACCCCCCATTCGTCGTCGCCGTTAGGCTCAAACCTTCCCACGCACCTAACATATGAGCCTTGGCCTATGGACTGCGGAAGGGTGAGCCACACGTCACCAGAATGCCCGTCACTGCCTATTGCCGTCGCACGACAACGATATGAGCCATTTCGCGGCGTGGGATCGCTTGCAATCCTAAAATGCCGCGACGAGACGGGCGTGGACATCATGCTCTGTACGAAGGCCTTGCCCTTCTGAACCGCCACGCACGCAGTGACACCGCCCGTTGACAAAGCCACTCCCAGCACCAACGCAACTGGCCATGAGGCGTTGCCCCCCTTTGCCAACGCAAGTGCCAGCAGCAGCAACAGAGCCGATACCACCCCCGCCACGATACAGCTACGGCTGTCTGTCCAGCATGCGCCTTCAGCAAGCACAGCCCTCTGCACACCCATTACTGCACCAAGGGCATAGAGCGCGATGGGAATGTAAGGACGCCGTGGAAGCGACTTGTGGCTACACATCGATCATGCCCCGCATCTTTTGCAGCTTCTTCTCGCCAATGCCTGATATGCGCATGAGGTCCTCTGGGGAAGCAAAGGGTCCATTGCTCTGTCGGTCTTCCACAATGGCGCTGGCCGTCGCCTCGCCCACACCAGGTAGTTCTTGCAGCTCTTCGACAGTCGCCGTGTTCACGTTTATGCGCCCAGACGTTGCATTGACCATGCTCTGCTGCTGAGGACTGGCTTGAGAACTGGCTGCGGAGACCTCCGCTTGCGCAACCTCCCCCTCAGTCGGAACGTGGATCTTCTGCCCGTCCTCGATGGGAGCGGCAAGGTTCATGGTCGTTGTGTCGGCATCCTTAAGCAGGCCTTGTGCCATGTCGATGGCGTCGTTCACTCGAAGCGACGTTCCTTCCAGCACGTATACTCCCGGCGCGACAACGGCACCGTCAACATGCACCACCACCGTAGTAGTTGTGGCCTCCGCCTCCGTCTCCGCCTCCGCAACGTCGTTTTGCATTACTTCCTTGGGCTCATCCTGCGTGTCAATCGTAAAAGACGTCGTTTGCATCACACCAAATGCCCCTACACCTCCAAGGAGAAGGATCATCAGCACGCATGCCAACGCCACTCCCCCCTTAGCCCTAAGCCCGTAGCGCCGTGCGAGCCTTCGTACCGTCTGCGTTCTCTTTTGAGCCATACAATCACCTCCGCCAACAAGCATGGCATAAGGCACCCTAGCCGTTTGCCGGAGGTTGTTTTACATATTTATATGGCAGCCAACTTGCGCATACTTTGCCGCAATCTTGCATCTTTGCGACTTTACCCAGCTACGCGCCGCACCGTTCTTTGCGCCTATGAGGGGTGGTGCCATGTAGTGTTTGTGGAGACGCTACGTTTGCGCAGGAAAGAAATATTTCTATACAAAAAGACCGGCCCCTGGCTTACTCCAGGGGCCGGTCGTGACATAGACCATACTGAAATTGCTGGGCCTAGCTTAAGGATCCTCCGCCCACAACATCCATGTATTCCACGTCGCGAACTGCCACGCCGCCGTTGGGAATCGAGTCAATTACCTGGCCATCACCTATGTAGACACCCACGTGGCCGACTTCGCGACCACCGTATGAGTAGAACACGAGGTCGCCCTCCTGCAGGCTGCTGACATCGGTAACCATGTTGTCGCCAACCTCGCTATAGAGCGTCTCGGGGGAGCTACTCTGAGAATCCCTACCAAGCGCATAGTCCACGACACCCGAGCAGGTAAACGAAGAGTCAGAGGTGCTACCCGTCCAGTTGTAGCCCGACCACTGATAGCCGGAGCCCAGCAACGAATAGAGTCGCGTCATAAAGTCCGAGGAGCTACTGCTCGAGGTACTGGAAGTGCCAGAAGTGCTCGAAGAGGACTGGGATTCTGAGGTATCCGATGCGGTCTGGGTTGTTGAGCCACCAACATAGGATGTGCTTGCGCCTGCATCGTCCTGGCTGCTCTCGCCAGCATCCGACGTGGACTGCGAGGCTGACTGCTGGGTGGACTGGCCAGAGACCTGCGCATCTGCGCCATACTTGTCCGCCGAGGGCTCGGACTCTGCTGCCATCTGCTCAATACGCTGCAGGATCTCCATGGACTGCTCGGCGTTCTCCTCTCGAACGCTCTGCTCGTATGCCATCACCTGCTGGTACATCTCTTCCGGCATCTGCTCGATGAACTCCTGAACGTCGGAGGTGGCAACAGTTGCAGCTTCCACGCGCACCACCTGCTCTTCGAGCATGCTCTCGAGCGCCTCCTTGTTTTGCTGCAGGGCTTGCCTGTGCTGCGACAGCTCCGACATGAGCGCATCCACTTGCTCAATTGTGAGGCGCTCGTGCTCAACGACCTTGTTCGCGTAGGTTACGCGGGTTATGAACTCCTCAAAGTCACTTGAGGACAGCATTATGTCCACTAACGACTGCTGGCCCTGCTTGTAGTCGCCGGCTATGAACTCCGAGAGGTCCTTGCGGACTCGCTGAAGCTTCTCCTCGCCTTGCTGAATCTGCACGTTGAGGTCGTCGATGGACTGCTGGGTCTGGTCGAGCTGCGCACGGATGGATATGACGTCGTAGGTGCTTTGCTCGGCAATTATGCTCAGCTGAGAAAGCTCGGTGTAGGCTTTCTGCACCTGCTCAGTCGGCTGGGTCTGCTCTGCAGGAGCACTTTCTTCTTCGGAGAACGCGGGAGTGCAGATGCACGCCATGAGCGCTATGGTAGTAACGAACGAGGCAAAACCAAGGACTCGGCGTTTGCCACGAGTGTTTGCAAACATGAGGAACATCCCTTCATATAAGTAGACACTTTACAAGTCTTGTATTATAGGAGAAAAGGTGCATCATATTTGAAAGAGGTACGTTAAGCACAGGCAATCTATATGTTTGGCACATATTTGACTGCTAGTTAGGAAGCCAGTGAACGAGAGCAACTCTTCCATCCACGTTGCGTGCCATATGCGTGACGACATTGATCCGGATGCGGTGGCACGCGTCGGCGCAACTATGTTTACCAGCATTGTTGCCGCCATGGAGGCTGGTCAGGGTGGCTACATAACTGTTCTGAGGAATTGCAAGATCGATGTTCCTATCACCATCTTTACTGCGGGAACCACGCTTGACCTCAATGGCCATACCATTGTGTTCGTTGCGCCCAAAAGTGGTGATTCCAAGGAGTCGGACCTCCCCTCGCTCTGCATCACCGCTCCTGGAACCTGCATAAAAGACGGAAGACTATCGGTTCTCTCTGGTGCAGACAACGCCGTTCTTCTAGATCGGGTTGCCCATAAGCCAGAGGTTATGTTTTACAACGTGGGATTGGCATACGAAGGCCTGGGACATGCCCTTTGCGTTATGAGCGGAATCGCGCTGTTGCAGAACTCACGCATCGAGTCGTCGGCATCGGGCATACAGGTATGCTCCGACCGCGCGCACGTTGGCATCTCGTCGACGCGCATCGTTGCCCAGCATAAGGCGATAACCCTCAACAATGGACGTCTGTTTTCCGACAGCTCCCACATAGCGGCTCGCGACTCCAATGCCATTCTTGTGGAAGGTGGCTTCTTGGGCATTTGTTCGTCTGAGGTGGGGTCGCACCATGCCTCTGCCATACGAATGACCTTGTCCGCTGACGTTTACGCCCCTCCATCCATAAAGATATGCGAATGCACAGACGTCACTTCCGTGCGTAGCCATGGCCTTTTGATCGAGGGCGGTAACGTTACCATACTGCGATCCATGGTGCGTTCGTTTGGAAGCTCTGCCATAAGGATGGGGGCACAGGACTCGTTTGGACCTTTGCGGCTCTCCGTAATCGGGGGAAGCGTGATCAGCTCTTGGACGGACACAGCAATCGAGCGCCTGTCGGGAATTCTGTATCTCAACAACTCGAGCGTAAAGACCATAAACGGCTCGGAAGTCCATGAGCTCGACAGCTCGGAGGTTGAGGATGACTATTCGCTCGACCTTGCCGAGCCTTCGTTTTTGTAGTGCGCCTTGTTCTTGCGTTGCTGCAACGTGCGAGCCATTGCCACTATGTCGGTAAAGGGCCTCGGTGGAGAGTACAGATACCCTTGCAACTTGTCGCACTCCATCTCGTGCAGCAAATCGCTTTGCTCGCGCGTCTCCACGCCCTCAACAAGCGTTCCGACGCCGAGCCTCCTGCACATGGTGAGCACGGACTCAACGATCGTGGCGTTGCGCGATCCAACGTGGAAGTCCTCCATAAAGCGCATGTCGATCTTTACCACGTCAAAGTTGAGCTCCTGCAGCAAGCTGAGGGTAGAGTATTCGCTGCCAAAGTCGTCCATCCAAACGGCGAACCCCTTCGATCGCAGGCTGTCGATCTCGTGCTTGAGGCGGTCTTGGTCACTCGCAAAGGCGCTTTCGGTAAGCTCAAAGCACAACAGGTCATGCGACACGCCACCCTCGTCGGCCATCCTCTCGATCTCTCGCACTATGTCGCACGAGAAGAAGTCGTTTCGCGAGAGGTTGATGGACACGGGGATGGGTTCGAGTCCTTGGGCACGCATGTGCCGCATGTCCCTTATCACCTGTTCTATTACAAAGAGGCTCAGCTTGTAGATGAGTCGCTCGCGCTCCAGAACGCTTATGAACTTTAGCGGTGGTAGCAGACCATAAACAGGATCGTCCCAACGAGACAACGCCTCCAGGCTGCATACGCTCTGCGTGCCGGTGCATACCACCGGCTGGTAGTGCACCTTTATCCATCGCTGATTGATGGCTTGGTCCAGATGGGTCACCAAATGCTGGCGAATGCGCACCTCCTCGTCCAGCTTGTCGTCGTATACCCTATAGGTCCTCCCATCCTGCTTGCCGAGGCTCTCGTATGCCAGCTTGGCCTTGTCCAACAAGGAGATGATGGCGTCACCTTCGCGGTATTGAGCAAAGCCAGCTCGCACGCACAGCGGATGGCCGGGCTTGTATCGAGTCAACTCGTCGTTGATGCTCGCCATGGCAGGCTCTACCTCGTCCATGTGGCAAAGTACCGCAAAGCGGCTGCCCGATATGTAGGCCACATGCCTGTGCGGAAGCGCGTCTCTCAAAAGGCTTGCAATGTAGCGCAGCAGATCGTCTCCCCGGACGTACCCAAACTCCTCGTTGAACCCCCTAAAGTCGGTAAGCTTAAGATATCCCACCACGGTTGGTCGCTTTTGGAGCAGGTTCTTGTGGTGCACCAGCTCTTCTGAGCGGGCGACAAAGTAGGGGACGCCGGGAAGCCCCGTGATTTGGTTTATCTCGTATGACGTGGCATGACCCGTGAGGTTTGACTCCCCTATTCCCACGCGCAGCGCCTCTTGGCTAAAGGGCGTGCCCAACGTTAGCCCCTCTCCCTTGCTCATAGAGAGGTGGGTGTTGATGGAGGCCAACTGAATCATTTGGTAGAGTTCCTCGGCCGTGCGAGGAACGCCCGTTGTGTATCCAAACGTGTAGGTAACGGGTATGCGGATGTCCCTGTTGTGCATCTGGGCGAGCCTTTTTCGGCTGGCGGCAATGCGGCCAAGCCCGTCCTTGTCTGACGCTCCCACCGCTATGCACAGCATGTCGTCACCGCCAAAGCGGTATACGTGCCTCTTTGTGAACTCGTCCTTTAGCACGTTGGCAAATGCAAGAACCACCTCGTCGCCGCGCTCGTTTCCATAGAGGTCGTTTATGAGCGCCAGATGGTCAATGTCGCCCACCGCCACAAAGAGGCTCTTGCCCACATAGTGGTCCAGCTGATCCTCGAGCTTACGCTTGTTCCGCGTGTTGGTAAGGGTGTCGTGCTCCAGGTTATACCGCGTCTGCGCAAACCCCTCCATCACCTCTATGCGAAGCTTGAGGACCACATAGGTTACCGCAAGGGCTAGCAGCAAAAACTCAAGGGTATGCGAGAAGTCCCCGCGTAGCGTGTCGGGGTTCTTTGTAAGCACGCATAGGGTAAGGAAGAGCGCGTTCCAGCCAACTAGCACTCCCATCTCTCGCCCGGGCTTGTCAAGGATAAAGATGGGCATGACCAGCATGAACATAAGAAATGTCATGGCCTGGTGGTCGGGGTCCCACACGGTTCCTAGTAGGATCGTGACAATGAAGACCGGCGCTTCGAGCGCATAGGCCAAAAGCGTCGCGTTTTTGCATTTGATGGGGATGACAAGGCGCTCTAGTAGAAACAGAGCGCAGAAATACAGGAAGAGCCACACGCTGCGCTGGCTAAGGGTAGGCACGGCGCCTTTTACGGTCGTTTGGGCAATGATGTTTGCGATGCCCACGGGAATGCCCGCAGCGGCAAAGTAGCGAATCGCAAGTCTGTTTTGTCGTGCGACCTCGGCTTTGTGCGGCTCAAGGCTCTGACCAGCAAGAAACTGCTTCAAATTCTGCAGCATGACGCACCTCCCCTCTCATCCTTATAGTACCGCACGTTCGTTATGAGGGGTTTAGAGCTGGTCGCGTCCTCCATTAAACAGGAATAAGTATGCCACGCTGGAGTTCTGCATTGGGATTGGGATTGACGTTGCAGGGTGCGGCGGCATGGCGCTGGGCGTGCTGTGATTGCGAGCTGTGTGGGTTCGGGCCGTCCGGGCGTGCTGTATTTGCCAGCTGTGGGGGTAGTGCGGAGCTGGGCGTGCTGTGATTGCGAGCTGTGTGGCTTTAAGACCCACAGAGGTCGCAAAGACAGCACGGTTCATCGAAACAGACCCACACAGCTCGCAATTACAGCACACAACGCCTCGGTTGACCCACACTGGTTACAATCACAGCACGCTCGACGCCGCGTCACCCACACAGCGTGCAATCAAAGCACCCTTGGTGCCAGCCCTCGTCTCCTTTGGCGTCAGCCGTCCACTAAAGGCAACGTTTACCAACCATGTTTTGGACAAACGTTGCCCACACAGCGTATCATAGGACGTAGACGGCACTGCCGCACGCAAGCGCGTTTGCCGTCATGTCCCTACGGGGTCAGGCATTAACGGATTGGCACGGAAGAAGGGAGCAAATTATGGTAATCACACACAGGAAGGCTGTTGCAGCATTGCTCGCGCTGGCGCTCACAGCCGCTCCCCTGTCGGCATGCGGCGGCCAGGGAGCGAATGGGGACGACACGGAGCCCACCACCGCAGAGCAGACGCAGGCGGCATCAGTGGACGTCTCCAGCTGGAAGACCCTCGGCGACGCGCTGGCGTGCGACAATGGCGAGAACAACACCGCGGGCTGGGACGAGAACCACTACATTACGGTGTTCAACGCAGGCGACACCGTCGTGCGCGTGGTGGCAAAGATGGATGCCGACACCTATGAGGCGCACGGTGCCCTTGACATGTCTAAGGATGACTACAACCAGAAGTTCCTGGAGGTAATGGGTGGCCTTCCACTGGAGAGCGCAGAGGACCTCGGGGACCAGAAGCTTACCCAGGACGAGATGGACGCGTTCGTGGGAAAGACCGGTCAGGACCTCGTGGATGACGGCTTCGTGTTCGAGAGCTACTGGATGTACGGCGGCGAAGAGACGGGCGTGACGTTTGCCAAGGGCTACCTTGCCTACAACGCAACCTTCGGCGTCACCATATCCGACGACAAGACCGAGGACGAGGGAGCCGCAGTCATGGACAAGACCATTGTGTCCATGGAGTACGCGGGTGCATCGCAGGAGGCAACGGACCCCTCAGCGCTGTAAACGCATAGCGCGGACAGTGGTTGCAGTGGGGACGGGGGCGGG
>JAUMWL010000248.1 GCA_030529665.1 Coriobacteriales bacterium | reverse complement strand
CCCGTGATCAAGAGCATTCCCACATAGCACGCGCCACACAGGCCCAGCTTTGTTATCAGCGGTAGCACAGGCCAAAGCGGCAAACCCACCAGCTCTATGAGCGCATGAACTCCCACGCTTACACCCATCATGGCAAACGCCACCAAGAGCTGCGGCAACATGGCGTGCACAAAGTCTCCCATCGGCATCTTGAATGCACGCACAATCAGATAATAGAACGTTGACACAGGGTTTATGCACACCGCTAGAGATACCAGAATCGCGAGCACAAAGACGTCTCGCGAGGCAATTCCCCCCAGAATCGCACCTATCATGATGCACGTGTTCACCACGGTGGTATAGAACATCTCGCGCGTGTTCCCCAAGCTCTGAAACACCGACCCCGTAAGCGACGTTATCATCTGAAACATGACGCTCACCGACAAGACCCTAAAGAGCGGCACTGCTTCCTGCCACTGATCCCCAAACATCACCGCCACAATCTCGGCGGGGGCTGCAACAAAGCATGCACTCACCAGTATCCCCACGGCAAACACGGACCTCGTCATGTCCAAAAACTTACGGTAAATCGTCTGCGGATCGTCTTGATAGTCCGAGAGGAACGGATGCACCACCGAGGCAATGACGGACGTGAAGCCCGAAACTGGATAGGTGGTCAGCTTATAGGCCTTGTCGTAGTATCCGAGCACCGAGCTTCCAAACACGAGGCCCACCAGCAGATTGTCCAAATTGCGGAAGAAGTAGTTCACGAAGCCATGCGCAAACTGAAATGCCGAGAACTCGAATATGGCACGCAGGGGCCTGAGCACGGGAACACGACGCACCCGCAACCGCGCAAGCAAGAAGTTCCACACAAAGACGAGGGTGCAAGATAGCGAGAACTGTGCCACAAGAGCGTAGCACCCCGCTCCCGCCAACGCCATCGCAATCGCAACCACGCCCGCCGCAACGTTTACCGTCACGAGTCGTACGCCAACTGCCAAAAAGCGTTTCTGGCGTAGGAGCATGCCGTTAGGCACCGAGTTTAGGGCACTAAAGAACACGCCAGGAGCTGCCGCAACAAACAGCGTCCGCAAGAGGTCGTTGCCATACAGCAAGCCCACGGGAATCCCAAGCAGCAAGAACAGCGCCACCAGCACAACAGACATGCCAACGGCAAAGACAAACAGTCCGCTGAGGTCCTTGTCGTCAAGCTCCTTGTGTTGCACTATGCCAGCGCTCAACCCCATGTCGGACAGGAGCAAAAAGAAGTTGGTAAACACGGTGACGATGCTCACCGTTCCAAATTCGTCGGGAGTCAGCAAGCGTGCAAGAACCATGGTGATGACCAGCTGAATCACCACGTTGGAATACTTGGACACAAACTGGATTATCGCAGCCTGGCGCATGGTGAGCTGCGTTGGTCGGTTTGTCATATGGTGACTGACCCCTCGCTCACTTCTTGTTCCCTCTCGTCATGCTGTTGTGCAATCGAGCTGCTTCCGAGCAGACTCTCTACGTACGTCTTCGCCTCGGACATTCGAACCTTTGCTCGAAACGCCATTCGCAACACCGCAAACCATCGCGGATTGAGCCACCTTGAGGATAGTAGGCTCTGTAATGCCGCCTGCTCATTCTGTTGGGCACACACCACCGCCTCAAACTCGCGAAGGGGCAAGCCTGTGCGGTAGAACGATTTAACACAGCTGCGCGACTGCCTCTCTAGAAACAGCTGCCGCGCGGCCACGCAACCACCACTGCCACACTCCCCTTTGCCAAACACTGTGGCGTACGCAACGAAGTAACCCCGTGTGGACGCACGCCAATTGCGTTTGGTCATAATCGAATTGGGCCTATACCTCCTAATTAACAGCTTATCCCGCAAACAAACGACCCGCTGCGCACGCATGAGCATGGCATACGTGGCATACTCATCCTCGTGGATAACACCCTCGGAAAACAGCACTCCTTGACCGAAACACAAACTCGTTCGTGTAAGGTAAAGCCAAACAGGGGCAAAATAGCACTTGTCATGCATCTGCCGCAGATAGAGGTCAGCGCCATTCCAAACACCCTCATACGAGCGTGAGCGCATATACTGGCTTGCCCTATGAATCCTCCCGTCCTCAACGAGTACTCGAGCCTCAAACTGCACCGCATCTGCGTTGTTGCGCTGGGCGGCTTGCACGCAGGTCTTCAGGGTGTCGGGAGCAAGCATGTCATCACTATCAAGAAAGTAGATGTACGAACCACGCGCAAACGTAATGCCCCTATTGCGAGCAGCGCCAACTCCAGCGTTGTGTGTTTGCACAACCGTAATTCGTTGATCGAGGACCACATACTCCATACAGATTGCCGAGGAGCCATCGGGGCAGCCGTTAACAACGCATATAAGTTCCCAGTTGTCGTATGCTTGGTCCCTTACGCTCTGAATCGCGGCCCCCACATATGGTTCGACGCAATACACGGGCATGATTACTGAAACAAGTGGCTGTTCCCCGTCTTTGACACAGCTATCCACGCGCCTCTCCTCTACCTTTGTTCTCAAATCTCCCATGCGCGGACTTCCTATAGGGCGATAATGGCGCGCTCGCTATCACCAACCATAGCCCCAGCACAAGCCGTCCCAGCGCACCTCTTCCACCCCGCCGCCTGTCGTCTCCTTTCACCGCAAAGACCCACCGCAACCCAGCCGGAGTAACCCGACGCATCCTCTCATACGACAAGCGTCGGAACAACGAGTAGATGTAGGGGCAGGTGAGTTCCTTGGTTTTCCACCTAGGCTCGTATTCATTGTAGAGCGCGTCTGTAAAGACTCGCACGGCCTCTGTTGAGGCAACTGACAAAGCGGCGATGTCCCACACCGCCATATCTAGGCAGAGGTTGTCTAGGCTCCTCCGCAGGTCCTGATCCAGAATACCTCGGTCTTGCAGAGAGGTGCGTAAGGACTCGAGTGCAATCAAGTCGCACAGGGGCTCCTCAACGGCCGTGTCTCGCAAGCTTTTCCCA
>JAUMWL010000247.1 GCA_030529665.1 Coriobacteriales bacterium | reverse complement strand
AGGTCGTGCCGAAGCTCAGATAACCTACCTAGAAAACCCAATTGTTGTGTCTAGTCCGGATGACGCGTTCGTCTTCGCAAGTCCCGTCACGGGACGGGCGCTCACCGAGCCCGCGATCGACAAGCGGATAAAGCTGTACGCGAGGATGGCCCGCGAGAATTGCCCAGACGTTCCGCCCAAGGCACATGCCCACCAGCTGAGGCACGCGAAGGCATCGCATTGGCTAGAGGATGGGATGAACATAGTCGAGATCAAGTTCCTGCTCGGCCACGAGAGCGTGGAGACCACGATGAGGTACCTGGACATCACCACCGAGGACAAGGCCAGGGCGCTGGCGACATTGTCCAGCGAGGAAGACCGGGGCGTGCCCAAAAGGTGGAAGCCCTCAGGTGCAACGCTTCTCGAGCTGTGCGGCATGTCCAAGAAATGAGGGACGACGAAAAACCAAAACCCTTCGGGAGGGTTATCGCTGCTCATCTGGGTGATAACCTTCCCAAGTTTGGGTTTTGTGGCGGTTGGGGTTTTACCAAAAATCCAAACGTTTGGAGTTTTGGTACCAAAGTGGGTTACCACTCACCAGGACCGCCAAGCCGCACGCGTTCGACGTCGAGCCGTTCCGCCCGGCGATACTCGAGATACTCGCGCTCAACCCGGGATGCTGCATGAGCTCGGTGTACGACGTGCTCGTCGAGTCTTTTGTGGAGACCGGCGACTACGAGATCCTGCCCGGCAACGAGCAGACGCTGCGCAACTACATACGGTGGCTGCGCGAGACCGGCCAGGTCGGCGAGCCCGGGAAGGGTCGACGGCTCTACGACCACGTGGACGACCCGCCCGCGGGCAGGCAGCTGCAGCTGGACTTCGGCCAGCTCAAGTGCGACGAAGGGCTCACCGTGCACTTCCTCTGCATGCTGCTGCGCATGTCGCGATACCTCGGCGTCTGCGCCCAGGACCACCGGTTCGACTCCGAGGAGGCATGCGTGGCCATATACCGGTTCATGTGCAAGGTCGGTGGGCGGCCAGAGGAGCTCGTGATTGACCAGGACAGCGTCTTCGTCGGCAGCGAGACCTACGGCGAGGTGTTCGCCACCGAGACGTTCGACGCGTTCCTGAAGGAGCAGGGCCTCAGGCTCTGGTGCTGCAACAAGCACGACCCGGAGAGCAAGGGCGCTGTCTTATGCGCCGCATGACTTTATCCGCACGTTCCGGAGGAGCCGCAGGCAGCGTTGACGACGGCATTCGAAATGTGCGGATAATCATCCGTACACAATATGGGAAGTCTCTTAGAAAGGAGGACTTCCCATGGACGAGGAGTATAGACGCAACACTGAAAAGGTGATGGCCCACCTAGCCCAGAAGGCGATGTCGGAGCGGACTATCCGACAGTACCGTGAGTGCTTCGACCTGCTTGGCTCGCACCTGCGGGAAAGTGGCCTGGGCTATTCCGAGTACGCCGCGTGGGAGTGGCTCGACGGCGTTGCCGAGGGCCTTGGCAAAACGAAGCGCGCCATCTACGTCGGCGCGCTCGGCAAGCTCGAGGACCTGTACTCTGGCGGCGTGATCAGGCCGTTCCACTACAGGGCGCCGAGGAACGAGGATCGCCTTTGTACCCGGCACAGGCATGTCGTTGGGGACTACTGCGACCACCTCCGCACCACCGGCCTCGCTCCCGCGACGGTAGAGAACCATCGAGCCGCGGCGATCCGCTTCCTGCTGTGGCTGCAGAAGAACGGCGTCGCCTTCGTCGCGGACGCGACGTATGCGGACATGATCAGACTCCTGCTGGCGTGCGAGGACCTGACCTATCGCGCGAAGACGGACTACCGCGGCAAGATAAGGTCAATCCTGTCCTGGCTGCACTCGGTCGGCCTGGCGAGGCACGGGTTCACGCTGCTGGTCGACGCCATGTCGCTCAAGAAGGGGTATTGCTGGAACGACGTCGACCAAGGGACGCTCGACGGACTCCGCGAGTCGCAGGCTGGGGACGGCGGGCAGATCGCGCTCGAGGACTACCTGGCGCTCGTCGAGGGCCTTGCGGACGAGCACCGCGCATGCGGATACTCCCATGGCCCCATATGCTCGACGACTCACTACGGGAACCTCCTGTACCTGTTCACGGACGCGAACGGCCTGCTCTACGAACCGAAGGTGGGGCGCGCATGGGCGGAGTCGATGGCGCGGTCGCTGTCGTACGGCGAGCTCTCGAGCTGCCGCAGGACCGTGATGCTGCTGGAGCAGAGCTTTTCCGGCATCGCACACGACCTGAGCAGGCCGTTCGTCTTCCGCGAGACCCTGCGAGACCGCCTGCCGAAGTGGTGCGAGCCCCAAGTCGACGCGTTTCTTGCCATGAAGGCCGCGGAGGGCTGGAGGAGATCGACGCTGGCGATGTTCAGGACGTGCGTCTGCCGCTTCTGCATGTTCGTCGACGGCATCGGCGTCACGGGCTTCGGCCAGCTCGCTGCCGAGCACGTGAAGAGGTTCAACGTGGAGGACCCCCACGAGACGCCCGAGGGCAAGAACGCCTTCAACTCGCGCATACGCCAGTTCCTCGAGTGGCTCGGGCTCAGGGGCGAGCTGTCCAACCCGCACCTCTTCCTCGCGCTGCCCAACGTAGCCGCGCCAAGGGAGGGACTGGTGGTGACTCTCACGCCGGACGAGCGGAGCGAGCTCGAGGGCGTCCTCGACGGTGACGGAGCGCCCCTTCGCGACAAGGCGATGCTGCAGCTCGGCCTGCGCATGGGCATCCGCGCATGCGACGTGGTCGGTCTCTCGGCCGCCAGCATAAACTGGGACGCGGCGTCGGTGAGGCTCGTGCAGGCGAAGACCGGCTACGAGGTGAACCTGCCCATGCCTGCCGACGTCGGCAACGCGCTGTACCGATACATCGTCGAGGAGCGTCCGGAGTCGTGCGAGCGGACGGTGTTCCTGCGCAGCAAGGCACCCTACGCCCCGGTCGGCGCGGGCGTCGCCCAGCAGTCGCTGGCAAGGGCGCTTCCCGACAGGCGCGTCCCCGGGTCGGGCTTCCACTCG
>JAUMWL010000246.1 GCA_030529665.1 Coriobacteriales bacterium | reverse complement strand
TGACGGTGATGGGCTCGAAGCCGCCCTCCAGCATCAGGGCGCGGAAGCTCGTGTCGATAGCCTCGAGCGTCTTGGTCACGCGAAGGTCCTTGGCGGGTGTGGTGCGCATGTGCATCCTCCGTAAGGAAACGTTTTTGTCCCAACAGTTGCTTAAGCGCCTCTCGGCGCTATAGAGACCATTGTAACGCCCCGATTCCACGGATAGGCTAACAATCAGCAGGTAGGAGCTATAGAAAAGAGTGAAAGGACGTGGCCATGACCATCGAGCAGATCATCGCAAAGCAGGAGATTCGCGAGCTTGTGGACGAGTTCTCCATCTTGGCCGACAACCGTGACGCCAAGGGCCAGGGCCCGTTGTTCACCGAGGACGCCGTGCTCGAGTTCCAGATGGGGCCCGAGGGCGAGGTGCACGAGATTCCCGGCCGTGACGCCATCGTCGCCGCCTTCGAGCGTACCGTGGGCGAGGCCAGCACCGCCAAGGCGGTCTACCACGCCAACGGCCAGCTTGCCGTAGAGCTCGCAGACGACCTTAAATCCGCCACCGGCACCAACTACTGCATGGCCACGCTCGTGAACGACGAGAATGGCCAGGACGTCATCACCACCAACTACGTGCGCTACGCTGACCAGTACGTAAAGGTTGCCGGCCGCTGGTACATCAAGCGACGCCGCACCTGCTTCCTGATCTCGGAGAAGCGTCCGTTCAACGCCTAACCAGCTGTTCCCATCGGGGCGCCCGATTTGTCCAGCGCCCTTTGTATACATCACCCAAGCGTGCAAAGGAGCAATCACAATGGAGTATCTCGAGCTCAACGACGGCAACAAGATTCCGGCCATCGGCTTTGGCGTGTTCATGATCCCCAACGACGGTCCGACCTACGAGGCGACGCTTGCCGCGCTAAGGGCTGGCTATCGTCACATCGACACGGCGGCCGCCTACATGAACGAGCGGGACGTGGACCGTGCGGTGCGCGATTCTGGCATTCCGCGCGAGGAGGTCTTCGTCACCTCCAAGCTGTGGCCGCAGGACTACGCCGCGGCGGACGCGCCCGCCGGCATCAGGCGCACCCTAGACAACCTCGGCCTCGACTACATCGACCTCATGCTGCTGCACCAGCCCTATGGCCCCGTGGACGAGGCGTGGGCGGCGCTCGAGGAGTCCAAGGAGCAGGGGCACATCCGCTCCATCGGCGTCTCCAACATGACGCCAAAGATCTGGAACGAGTGGGTCCCGGGCTTTAGGACCGTGCCCGCCGTCAACCAGGTGGAGTGCAACCCCACCTTCCAGCAGCGTGCGCTGCGCGAGGTGCTCGACCCGCTGGGCGTGGTCATCGAGTGCTGGTACCCGCTGGGCCACGGCAACTCAGAGCTGCTGGGTGACCCCGCCATCACCGGTCCCGCCGCAAGGTACGGCAGGGACGCTGGCCAGATCGTCCTACGCTTCGAGGTGCAGGAGGGATTCGTGGTGCTGCCCAAGTCCACCAAGCCCGTGCGCATCAAGTCCAACCTCGACATCTTTGGCTTCGAGCTGACGGATGCCGAGATGGACGCCATCCGCGCGCTCGATACCGGCGAGGGCACGCACGATCCCGAGGACCTGAGCAACGTCGACCATCTGCTCGCCTTCCGCGTGCACGGCTAGGGGGCCGGCACATGTTCACGCCATTCGACATCCGAGACGGCAGGGCCGTGGTTACGGCCGACACGAGCCACCTGAACGACGAGCAGCTTGAGGTGCTCGCGGCCTACCAGGCCATGCAGCAGGCCATGGTCGATGCCGACCACGATGCCATGCGCGACATCGTGGAGGATGGCACGACCTTCACGCACATGAGCGGTTACACCCAGACCAAGGAGGAGTTCATCGCCGAGGTGGGCGGCCCGCTCACGTACTTCCACTCGGACGTGCGCGACGTGGACGTGGCCGTCGACGGCGACTGGGCGACGCTCACGGGCACCGTCGCGCTGACGGCCCGTGCATACGGCTCAGAGGGCACCTTCCCCCTCAAGGTCAGCCAACGTCTGCACCGCGTCGACGGCCGCTGGCTGTATTCCAAGCGCGCATAGACAAACCATTCGTGAGGGAGAGAATCATGGCAAAGACCTACCCGCAGCTTTCGAGCTCCTTTAGCATTGGCAAGACCACCATCAAGAACCGCTTTGCCGTGGCGCCCATGGACCCCGGCTTCGACGTGGCGCCCGACGGCAGCTTCACGCAGATGGGCGTCGACTACTACGCGCGCCGCGCGGCCGGCGGCTTCGGCCTCATCTACACCGGCGGCATGGGCATCGACACCGACTTCGAGAGGTTCGCGCCATCCATCCTGGACAACCCCGCCGCCTTCGTGCGCACGGGGCAGGAGATCAACGCGCGCATCGCGGCCTATGGCACCAAGATGTTCGTGCAGCTGGCCTTTGGCCTGGGGCGAAACGCAGGGCTTTCCGCACCGAGCGAGCTCACCATCATGTGGGACCCGTCGCGCAAGACGCGCGCGCTCACGGCCGAGGACATCGAAGCCAAGATGGCCAACTTCGTTGAGGCCGCCAAGCTGGTTCAGCGGGCAGGGTTCGCGGGCATCGACGTGCACGCCATCCATTGGGGCCACCTTTTGGACGAGTTTGCGCTCTCCATAATGAACCAGCGCACCGACGAGTACGGCGGCAGCCTTGAGAACCGCCTGCGCATCCCGCGCGAGCTGCGCCGTCGCATCGCCGAGGCCTGCGGGCCGGACTTCCCGGTGACCATCCGTCTTGGCCTGCGCACCGGCATCAAGGCGCTCGGCCAGGCGAGCTACTCGCTGGACGAGGCGGAGGAGGCGGGCCGCACGCTTGCCGAGGCGGTCGAGATCGCGAAGCTCCTCGAGTCTTACGGCTACGACGGACTTTCCGTGGACACGGGCACGCTCGACTCCTACTACTGGGCCTGTCCGCCCAGCTACATCGAGCGCGGCTACATGGTGGGGCTTGCGGCGGCTCTCCACGAGGCGGGCATCAGGATTCCCGTCATCTGCGGGTCGCGCATGAACGACGTGGA
>JAUMWL010000093.1 GCA_030529665.1 Coriobacteriales bacterium | reverse complement strand
AGCGTGGCTGCGCGAAGCAGGAGCTGCGCGCGTGCAGCTGCCACCCTTCCACAACTTTGGCGAGGGCAAGTACGACCTCCTGGACATGGAATACTCGCTGAGCGGAATCAAGAACCTCCACCCAGAGAATCTGGAGGCAAATCGACAGGTCTATGTGGATGAGGGAATTGAGGCATTCTTCTAGAAGGGTCGTGCCCGTTTAAAACATGCCACGCAGGATAAAACAAGAACGGATTCATCCATGAACAGCAGAATCATCGTATGCTTGGGTCCACCGCTCACGTGATGGCAGACCTCCTGGGCACACACAAGCGGGCCCACCATCACCTGGGAGTCGCGCTGGTAGGAGCCACCCATCAAGGTGCAGGCCACCCGTGAACTGTCACGCACGTAGTTGGCAATAAAGGCGCTGTTGGTGAGGATGGTGACGCCGTCCTTGACGTCCGCCAGCTCACGGGCGAGAAGTGCGCAGCAACTGCCGCTCTCCACCATGATTGTCGAGCCGTCGGGAACGCGCCTTGCGGCCGCGCGGGCGATGAGGAGTTTCTCCTCGTAGTGGTATGCAAGCCGACCACCGACGTCGTTGGGATTGGCCAGCGAGACAGAGCCGTGCACGCGCTGCACGAGACCCCTCGCCTGGAGGGATCGAGGTCCTTGCGCAGCGTCACTTGGCTCACGCCCACACGCCCGGCGAGCTCCGCAACGTCCATGCGGCCCGTCTCTGCGAGTGCGTCCAGTATTATTGAGTCCCGCTTGCCCATGAGTCTGCGTTCGCAGGTATTTAACTATTGTTCGTAATAATATAGTGATCGCTGGGGATACGAATCAAGCTGCGTCTCGCCGCCGAGGACAAACGGCTTGTGGTGCGCGCGCGTGGTGTATAGTACAGGCAGGCTACGAAAAGAGAGGTGGTTCACATGGCATCAAACACGACGATCAACTGTCCCGACTGCGGAGCCGCGCTGGCCATACCCCAGGGCGTCACCCAGTTCTTCTGCACCTTTTGCGGAGCCAAGATCGTCCTAGCCGTAGCCCCCAGCAAGACGGAGCCGTCTGCAACCACTCCCCCCGCATCACAGGGCACGGCGCATCTGCGCGACATCCGCGACCAAGCCAGCGGTTACGGGGTCTTTTGTGCCTACGTTCCCGACTCATGGGAGACTTGCACCGTATCGCTGCAACGCACGGGCTCGAGCTCGCGCCCCTATAGAGCCCAGGCTCAGCTCCGCGACCAGACTGGTGCTTACGTCAACCTGCTCGTTGGCGATGCCGGCATGCGCAATAGCGCTGGCGTCAACGCATTGCTCTCCATGTACGGCGGCCACCTGGCAGGCATCGACCACACCAACTACGCCGATATGCCCGATCCAATTTCCCTCGCCGACGAGGCCGCACGCAATCTTGCCTCGAGCATGGGAGCCGAACGCTTTCTCTTCTCTCACCAGCTTGCCTGCCCTAGGCTCGCTGCCGAACAGCGGCGTGCCTTCGACCACTTTAAGCAGAAGATCCAAATCACAAGCGGCAACGTGCACGACCCATTGGTCGCCGTGGTCCTTCGCTGCTACGACCTTTGGGTGGCGGGTCAGGCTTGGAAGCTGGCAACTTTCGTACGCCTCGAGGCAGTCAAGGATGGCTCGGGGCTTGGCGAGGGGACACGCGATGCGCTGGGAAGCATGATGGGCTCGCTCGGCAGCATGTTTGGCGGCACGCCACAGCATCAGGGATCAGCGCCTGACGCCGTCGAAGAAGAGGACCAGTACCAAGGTATTGCGGGCTTTCTGCTTGGGGGAGGCCTCATCGGCAAGATGCAGCGACAGCGCCAGCGCGAGAAGGCGGCGGCCGCACGAGCCGCACAGGCTGCACAAAGCCATACGCCAGCCGCGGCTGTACCGCAACCGCACGACGAGAGCGCAAGCGCATCATCCAGCACAGCCTGGTGCCTCCCCGATTTTGCGCAGTATGCAAAGTCGGGAACTATCCTTTGGAGTGTCGAGACCATCGCCACCTTTGCGGCTCCTGCCACGGTCTTCGACACTCAGCTCAAGGCCGCATTCATCCCGCTGGCAAGCTCCCTGCAGCTGCATCCCGACATCGAGAGTCTCTCCATGATGGTCGTCCAACAGGAGGCGGCGCAGATACAGGCAGCGACGCAGGGTCAGCTGGCCCGCAACCAGGCGGCCTTCCAAGCTCAGCAGGCGGCACATCGCCAGATGCAGGCCTCGTTCGACTCGTACAACCAGGCATGGCAAGCACGCAGCGATGCCCAGCACCAGCAGTTCCGTGCCCAGACAAACGCGCAGTTCGCCACGGACGGCACTGCGGCGCCCGACTTCTCAGAGGCTGTCCGTGGAGTCAACACCTACGTCACCTCGGACGGACGTGAGGTGGAGGTCTCCGTGCATGCAGACCGCGCTTACGAGAACCAGGCAGGCGATGTTATAGGCACCGCAGGTGGCTTCGAGCCAGGAGCCGACTGGACCGAAATCAACCGCATCTAGTAATCTGCGGCCTTTACTGGACCAACCCACGGTGCGAAGCTGACCTTGCATTCCAACCTGTGCTCGCCCTCGAGCTTGATTGGTTCTGAGCTCTAGCTGACTATCCAGCTACGGCACGGAAGGAGACTGCCTGATGCCGAATGGTGACAATTGTCTGTAAGGAGCATCGGGATGTGATTTGCGACATTTCTGGGCCGGATTTGTCGCTTTCCGCACCATGAACCGCTGGTTGGTGCGGACGTGCGCCTGGGTGTGTGCTGTGATTGCGAGCAGTGTGGCTCACGAGCCAGGAGGCGTGCTGTGATTGCGAGCAGTGTGGTCGTTCCAGCCACATAGCTCTTAATCACAGCACGCTCGGGATGGGCCAAGCCACACAGCTCGAAAAGACAGCACGCTTGGCCGGAAGCGACCCACACAGCTCGCAAACACAGCACGCATCTCCCCGCACCACCCACACAGCTCACCGTCACAGCACGCGCACGCCACAGCCGCATCCACAAAGTGTTCTCCCGTCCAACTCGCACACCTTCGTTTTCCCTCAAATGATACTTAGGAACGCATTTTCCGACGCATACGGGCGGCTCACGGGTTGAGCCCGCTAGAGGCCAAACAGGCCGTCCGTGCCCATGTCAAAGAAGAATTGGCCCATGCCTATTTATCCGGCCATCCAAAGACGAATGCCTTCCGGTGTCCCATCTGAGGGACAGGTACTGTTTTATGAGCGTGGCATAATGTTGCGGCAATCTTTATAAGAGGTATGGCAACACCTCCGCTGCCACACGATGGGTGTTAGAAGAGGGAAGCGAACGGTGCGCTACAGAATAATAGATACGCAATACAGATTCGTTTTGTCCTTTGACACTGCCACGGGCGTGTATCTGCGCTCGGGCGTAATCGACGACAACGGTCACGATACGGACGTCGATCCCTTTATGGCCTCGTTCCCGCATCTGATAGACGTTGGGGTAATGGGTCATTGCACACATGGCGTTTCCGGACTCTGCTTGAAGGCGGGCATTGGATGCTATCAATCGGGAGCGACGATTGCGCAGCCAAACATGTCCGTTGACGACTTCGAATGGATCGCGCACCAGTGCCGACACCGAACAAACCAACTGACCCTTGGTGGTCGCGGTGATCCGGACCAGCATGAGGAGTTCGAGCAGCTGCTGTGCATTGCCAGGGAAAACGATCTGGTACCCAACTTCACGACGAGCGGGTATGGCATGACGGCCAAAATCGCCGAGATCTGCAAGAACTACTGCGGAGCGGGTGCCGTAAGCTGGTACAGGAGCGAATACACGCATGCCGCAATCAGGATGCTGCTCGAAGCGGGAGTTAAGACCAACGTGCATTACGTCCTCGGCAACAATTCGATTGACGAGGCTATCCGGCGCTTGCGCGATGACGACTTTCCGCCTGGGATTAACACGGTGGTGTTCCTGCTCCATAAGCCGACGGGGTATGGGACCTGGACACCTGCGAAGGCGGACGCTTCAGCTGCTACATAGGGCCCGATATGTCGATGGTGCCTTGCAGCTTTGACCAGACGGTTCGTTATCGAGTTCAACTTGGCGGGGCAGACAGACCGGGGCCCAGCATACGTGAGGCGTGGAACAGCGAGCGATTCGATGCTTTCCGAAGCCATTTGAAGGCAGCATGCCCCGGTTGCGGAGACCGCGATGCTTGCATGGGCGGCTGTCCGCTCATGCCGGGGATAGTCCTATGCAATAGCACAGATCGAGACATACCGATGGAGGCAATATGAAGATCAGGACAGATTTCGTTACGAACTCGAGCAGTAGCGCATTCTGCGTTTCTTTCAACATGAAGTTCAAAGACGGAGAAGAGTTCTCTTGCTCGTTCGAGGACCAGGACGGGGACGACAGGTTCATGGACGAGATCAAGGTAGGCGACCATAGCCTGTATCTGGAGAAATGCGACCTGTATGCCGTAATCGAGGGCGAGAGATTTGAAATGCTTCCTGACGAGCTGGGAGGCATCAGCCCTTACGACATCGACGTGTGGGATTTAGGTGGTAATGTCCGGCAACACAGCGCTGCCGATGTAGACCTTTCGTCGGTGAGAACCGCGGAGGGCTTGCTGCGCCAACTTGTTCGGCTTTGCGAACTGGATGGTGATCACGTTGACGAATCAAGAGCGGAAATCGATTTATACCATGCTCACCGGACAAGAATTGCGAGTCCGGCACACGCCTTTAATGATAATCCGTGGAACTGTTCACGGACGCCGAACCCCCATGTAAAACGTGAGATGCGCTCGTTCACAGCTTGTCCCCAATGGTCATGACTATGTCCACGTCAGACCCCCGTATAGGAAAGCATGCCGTCTACGGCGACCTTGGTGGCGGCCACGGCGTGGACCACCGTGTTGGGGCCAGTCACCACGTCGCCGGCTGCGAAGACGCCCGGCACGGTGCACATGCCCCTCTCGTCCACGACCAGCAGGCCGCGCTCGTTGGCCCTCGCACTGTGCTCCGTGGTTGCAGATGAGCGAGCACACGGCGCTCATGGGGTTGTTCTGGAAGAGCACCGCCCCGGCCTCGTCCATCCTGCGCTCGAGGAACAGCTGGATAACCAGTGGGATTGCCGTCCCTACGGGTCAGCCCCTCTGGCAGAGGGGCCTCTTGAAGTTGAGGCAGCGCTCTGCCTCCTCGACGATGTGCAGTGCCATGGCGTGCTCCTTTTCGCTTTGCTCTTTTTCGTATGGGGCTATGATATTTGGATGCCCAGCGCAGGGGCGGCGACGCCCAGCTCGGCCTCGAGCGCGCGGACGGCGTGCTCGTGGTCCTTGCCGTCGTGAAGTCCGCTCACGCAGAGGGTCGCCACCCACTCTTCCCCCACGCGGACGGGGAAGGCGCCTGCGGAGGGCACGACTTCGGGCGCGTTGGCCCAGAGCTCGTCCATATCGCCGCCGACAGACAAGACCTCGAGCAGGAGCGCTTGCTGCGCTCCTGCTCGAGGATGGTCTGCATGGCAGCCTAATATTCGTTCGTTGGCATGGCACTCCCCTACCGCTCGTCGGCCGGGAAGATCACGCCCGCCTCGCGGCGGACGGCGTTCTGCACGCGGCTCACGAGCAGGCTCTGGTCCAGCTGGCGGTAGCACTCGTCGAGGTCGCCGGCCCCCTGCTGGGCCAGGAACTCGCGAAACTCGCCCTCCCACATGACGGGGTACGACCGGTCGAAGGTCTCCTCGGTGCCGTCGTTGAGGCGCAACGTCACGGCGCCGCAGGCGTTGGGGGCGCCCTCGACGGAGATATAGCCGTCCGTGCCCTGGATGGTCGCGCCCGTGGCGCCCCAGCTGTCCTTGGCGCACACGTTGGTGGCAGTAAAGCCGTCGTAGCCCATCACCACGAGGCCGCTCGTGTCGATGCCGCGCTCGATGTTGGCGTGGTAGGTCGCGGTCTTGGGCTCACCGAAGAGGCCGATAGTGTAGGTGAGGGTGTACAGGCCGATGTCCATGATCGCCCCTCCCGCCTTGGCGGGGTCGAACGCAGGCAGGACCTCGCCGGCGCGAAAAGCGTCGTAGCGGCTGGAGTACTGGCTGTAGTTTACGCTCACGGCCTTGATGGTTCCGATGCGCGGGATCAGCTCGTCTCGCACGAGCTTGAAGTTGGGTTGGCGCGTGGTGACGACGGCCTCCCACAGGAAGCGGCCCTGCGTGCGAGCGACCTCCGCGAGGCGCGACGCCTCCTCGTAGTTCGACGCCAGGGGCTTCTCGCAGATGACGTCCTTGCCCGCGAGCAGCGCCGCCTCGGAGACGGCGTAGTGCAAAAAGTTGGGCACGGCCACGTAGACGGTGTCCACCGCCGGGTCGGCGACGAGGTCGCGCCAGTCCGTGTAGCGTCCCGCCGCCCCGTACTCGTCTGCCAGCTCGTCGATGGCATCCACGCTCCTGGGCGTGCCCGCCACGGCCGCCACGCCGATGCCCCACGACGCCAGGTGCGGGCCGACCATCCGCACAATCATGCCTGTCCCCACTATTCCGAGTTTCATGTTATTGTCCTCTCCCTTGTTCTTGCCAAGCAAAGGGGAGTATCCCCATCGCCCGGCCCTCTCGGTCACCGCAGGTCGCGCGTGGCGTCCTCCAGGATGCGCAGCTGCGCAATCGTCTCCTCGGGCCTCACGAGCTGCGGCGCGCCGTTGGCCACCGTCTCCCAGAGCGCCTCGTAGAAGCCGGAGTAGGTGGAGCGGACGGTCTCCACGCGCTCCTCGTGCATGCGGCCCTCGTCGTCGTAGTAGCGAAGCACGCCCCACTGCTCGGGCGTGTCCAGCCCGAAGTCGGGATGGCCGGCGGGGAGGTAGAACTTCTTGAGGTCGCGCTCCTGCTGGTCCTTCTCCACCTTAATAAAGGTGCCGCGCTCGCCGTACACCTCGAAGCTCGGGCGCTGGGTGGCGGCCAGGTAGCTCGCGGCCGCCGTTGCCTTGATGTCCGCCTCGTCGTAGTAGAGGTCGAAGTCGAAGGACATGTCGGGCCTGCCCTCGCCGCCGAGCTGGCGCGCCTCGGCGTGCCAGCGGTCGGGAATTCCCAGCCAGTCGATGAGCTGGTCCACGCAGTGGCAGGAGTGACCGTACACGATGCCGCCCATGCGCTCGTACGCGTCCTCACGCGCCATCCGGAAGAACTCCTCGCGCCAGTAGTCGTAGTGGGTCACGATCTCGTAGACCCTGCCCAGCTTGCCGGACTCGGCGACCTTCCTTGCCGTGAGGTAGTCGGAATCGAAGCGGCGGTTCTGGTAGCACTGCACCGTGACGCCCTTGGCCTCGGCCAGCGAGAAGAGCTCCTCGGCCTGGGCGGCCGTCTCTGCGAAGGCCTTGTCGCACACCACGTGCTTGCCGGCCAGAAGCGCCTGCTTGGTTAGCGCGTAGTGGGTGGGGATGGGCGTGCTCACCTCCACCACGTCGATGGCGGGGTCGGCGAGCATGGATTCCAAGTTGGTGGTGTACTCCACGCCGGGAAGCTCCGCCCACTGGCCACCCAAGTGGCGGGCGTAGACGGTCTTGATGAGGAACTTCTGGGGCAGGGCCAACGAGAAGGGCATGTGGTAGCGGTTGGTGCCCTTGCCGTTGCCGATGAAGCCGATGTTGAGGATGCGGTCTGCCATGGTGGGATCCCTTCGTTTGACTACCTTCTTGCTATTCCAGCATACCGCGCACATGACGATATGCCCACACAATCCGGCAGACGGAAAACGAGACCGGCTTTTTAGACAAGACCGGACCTCACAAAACCGGACATCACGTGAAACTTAGTTTCAGGTGGAGTGAAGAACTGCGTCAGCTCAGTCTTTCAGGACAAACAAAACCAACGTCGCCAAACATGAGAAAGAGCGGGGGCGGAGAATGGGCATAACGCAAGAAGCCCTAGCTCACAAGGCGGGAGCTAGGGCTTCTTGCGTACGGTTCGCACGTGATTACACGGGTTGATGTGCGAGCGTGTGGCACTCGGCATGCGCATCGCAGAACTCATACCATGCCTTACCGCCGGAGAGCGCATCAAAGTCCATCATGGCTAACTCCAATCAGTCGAACTTGCACCGCTGGATACTTAACTGAAACAAAGCGTCAAGTTGTTTGTTCCACCTCGAGCGATGCTACCACTATTGCTGCACCTTAGGCGCACGAGAGAGGCTCACCCTCCGCATGGGAAGTACGAACAGAGGAATGCCTTGGTGAACAACGCGATTTCCTGCTCCAAGAGGTTGTAGGCGCGAAGCCCACTTTGTGACGCACTCCTAGCGTTTGGGAATAGCCGGCGCAGATCGTCGGCCGAGAAGGGCTTATCCGGAGCGTGCTCGACGGGTCGGCATAAGACCCCTCCGGATAGAGGAGTCCAAGCAGGCGGAATGGACAGGCGCATGCGAAGGCAACTCCCGCTCTTCGACGAGCTCAACGCGACGGCTGCGGATGACGAGGCTTTCCGTCTGCTCTGGGAAGACAGGCCCAGCGACCTTCCCGCCGATCCCATCTTTATGGTCTCCCATCTCATGGGCCGTGACGTGCCTCCCCACGCCGTGGGGTACGCGAGCTACAGCCACTTCAACCGCATCTTTCGCGACACGTACGCCATCACGCCTGCGGCGTACAGGGCGTACGCGATGGCCGTCCATACGGGCTAGCGAAGCCATCAGCGAGAATACCAAGCAGAGTTAAAACCTTTTGAAAAGAGAGCTTCCCTTTTAGCTCCGCGTCTTCCACCGTGGTTCATCAAACCAGTGATGTGTCCGCGCGAACCATCTCGATCAGATCACATCTTGTTTGCGCACAGGATAACTTCTGGACAAATGTGACAACCTCCCATGCACTGCTCCCTTAGGGAACACGTCGGACAGGCTTCTCTCATGGCTTGGCGAAAAGCGTCGAACTTTTCGCTACGCCACGCGTCCATGATGCTGCATTGTCGCAAATCAACCTCCCATTGAGAAGTCTGGCAACCAAAGCTGCAAGGAAGCATCTTCATGTCTGGTGATATATACGCTGACCACCGCGCACCTTCGCACGCATCTATGCTCGAGAGTTCAACATTCCGTAGCTCGCGTATCAGCGCAGGCGTAGAGCACGAATCGAAGCCAATTCTAAAGGGGAACCTCTCTTTATCGACCATGCGAAGCAGCTCTTCAAAGAGTGGGTTGTCGTAACGAACAATTTGCTCGGTCTTGCCAAGACCAACCGGCTTATGCAACAGGAACACCACCGCATTGATCCCTTTAGGGAAGTCCCGCTCCTTAAGCCGTTCAACTGCCTCTCGCAAGGTATCCTTCATCAGAACGTAATGGATATTCGTTTTGACGCCCGCTCGAACGAGCAATTCTATCGACCTGTTGGTATAGGGGCTTCGATACCAGCTCACAGCTACAGCGCCACAGTATCGTGCGCAATGGGAGGCCAGGTCTTCGGTCATGCCAAACCCAGAAGTAGTGAAGTTCGGCACTATCGTGTTTTTTCTGCATAGTTCCAGAATATCGGTAAAGTGCTCATGCTGATCGGGATCACCGCGTCCGCCGAGCGCAATCTGAAACGTCTTCCCACGACACTGTTCTACTATCCACCTAAAGTCCTCGAGACTCATGTTTGCGTCATTGATGCAATCCCCTCTTTGGTAGCACTGCACTCCAGAACTCAGGCAAAGCCCACTCAAGCCATGCACACAGTGTCCCATGATTCCAACATCGAGCAGCTCCGGGAAAGACGCCATGAACGCCTCTATGCCTGTGTCGATACCATTGTTCAAAATCTCCGTTCGAAGATACAACCCCGTATGCTCATCAAACAGGGAGACAAAACCATTGTCCCTCTTCGCCAGCATGGTCATCACTCAATATGACAGGTCGTCATCAAGCGGTACAAATGCATGCTCTTCATCGGCATTGCTTTCGAGGAGCTTCCATACGCTCTGGAAAATGTCGCTCATGTAATAGTCGGCCTCCTCAAAGACCACCTCGCCACAGTATACAGACATACCGTTTTTCAAGGCGTTTCTTGCCTCCTCTCGCAGGCTTTCGTCGTATTTAAACTCCCACTCTTCTTCAAAGACTCTCTGTATCTCATCCTCTGTGTTGTTGGGATTCAGAATGACCTGCCCAAGAAAGTGCCTCTCTATGAAATCAACAAGCGCTTGCTTCTGACGATCGCTTAGCTCCGCCTTTCTTGCGAGAATAAATGAGCTGCTGCTCGAGTTGGTAACGAAATCGGTTCTGATCTTCATCGGTCACATCCTTTTCCAGTCATGTATCGTCCAGGCTCGTCTTCCGTCTGTATCTTGGGTCATAGGCTTAGAGTCCCCACGGAATCTTGCCGTAGGATTCCTCTATCTCTTTGGGATCCCCGATAGCGGACTCCAGAGCACTTAGCCAATCAGGAATGGGCGATTCGTAATAGCCGGGGGCCTCACAAGCCTGATAGGCATAGCAACGACACGACCCCAGCTCCTCCGCGGGCGTAAACTCCTCCGCGGCATACCGGTATGTATATTTTTCATCTCGACGTATGCCATAGCGGTACTCATATGAGTCGAAATTCATATCGGCCAGCAATTGGCCCAACGCATCCGGGTTGCAAGAGTAGTTGACGCCCCCACAAACAGACACCCCGCGTCCGACCGCGGCGTTCACTATAGCGTTTATAGTCCTCGGCGATACGATGAAAACAGACACTTGTCTTCTCCCTTCTTCGCGACATGGCACCATCCAAAGACGCCAATGCATCCAAGTCGATTCGCTGCATCGATGTGATAAATATATCACATTTAGCCTCAGAGCACGAGTAGATGTGATGTATTTTTCACTTTTTCGAAGAAGCCCAACTCAGCTTCATCTGCCCACCTTAAACGGGACGAAGACTCACGGAGCCAGGGACATGGCTCATTCAAGTATCATTACGCCCGGTTGGTTATGCCAGACAACCTCAGTCAAAGAAGAACAGGTCATAGACGCTCGCGTCGAGCTCCCTAGCCACGTCGAGGGCAAGCTTGAGGGAAGGGTTGTACTTGCCGTTCTCAAGCTTGCCTATGGTCTCTCGGCGGCACCCGACCTTTTCTGCAAGCTCAATCTGGCTCATCTTTTTGCGCAGCCGGTACTCGCGCATCTTCGTGGTGAATTCCATGTGCTATCTTTCCAGCCACCCGAAGACGACGCCGTATGTGAGCAGGCCAAGGCCGATGAACCCGACGCCCGCCGCACTAAAGTCCACCCGCACGCCCGTGGCCATGCTCGCCGCGCATGCCACGCCAACAGCGATGAAGGTGATTCTGAGCGCATGCCCCGCCGCCTGGCCGTCGTGTACCATGGACATCTCGTCGGGCATCTCGCGACGTGGTGCAAGGCACGCAAAGAGCGAGAAGACCGAGACAAGAAGCAGGCAGGACGCGATGCCGCAGGCGAGCATAGTATTCGGGTCGAGGAGAAGGGCGGCACCAAGCCCGACAAGGCATAGTCCGATTGCCACGTTCCCAAACGCGCTGCGATTCTTTAGTGAAAGCAAGCCATGCATCATTCCCGACCTCCATGCGACAAATATCTCACTAACACGCATCATAGCACGCAGGTCACGTCTTTGGCACCAATCTCTTGATAGGACAAACGAACGAACCACATGATATTGAACGAAACCGTACGCTGTCGGCGGCCCCTAT
>JAUMWL010000092.1 GCA_030529665.1 Coriobacteriales bacterium | reverse complement strand
ACTGTCGGTACCATTCTTATCCTACTCGCGGTACCAACTGAGATGACTGTTGGTACCGTGAGGGGTTACTACTCACCGACATGTGCCAAGTAGTCTTCGAGATTCCGAACAAGGTCCTCTACGACAACAAAATGAGCAGCCGAGACGCTCTCGACTTCGCGCAGTGAGCCACCGCGCTGCACTTTTGCACGACCAAGGGGTATCTCTGGGCTACTGCGCGCAGATTGCAGGGATGGACAAGGAAGACTACATCTATTTCCTCGGTCAAAACGGTGTCTCCATATTTCACGGGGCTTAATTTGACTGGTACGTTTGGTGTGTTACTGCGTGCCAAGCGCGAGGGAATCATAGACTCGGTGCGAGAGCTAGTGGACGCGATAATGGCAGATGGGTTTCATGCGAGCGAAGGGCTGCGGAAGCTCGTGCTAGAGAAGGCGGGGGAACTATAGTCTACTTGTCCATGCGATGGTTTAGTCAGCTTGTCCGACTGTTTGGACGCGGGGCGGGAGGACTTGCTCAATCAACCGGACAAGCTGTCAAAGTGACTATTCCACGAGTCCGAGCAATGGCTCGTCGACCTCGCCTGTGTTCTGCTTCCTCATGCCGTAGTCGCTCATGAACGTGGTGAGGAAGTGCACATTGTAGAGGAAGTCGTAGTAGTCGGGATCCATTCCCTCGGAGACCGCCCTTTCTCGCGCGTGCTCGACGAACCATGGCATGTGCTCTTCGAACCCCGCGAACTGACGGTCGATGAGCGGCCTAATGTCGTCCTCGAACGACGGGAAGTCCTCGGGCTCCATGAGGTCGTCGGGGAGCCTGTCGAGTAGGTCACGGGCAAGGTCGGAGACCTCCCATTCCTCGACGTGTTCGTCGAAGGAGCGGCCGAGTACGTAGGCTATGACTCGCGACGCCTGCTTCACGGGGGCACGCTTCATCACGTAGGTGCCGATAACGTTCGACTCCCAGATGTAGACGTCTATGTCCTCGCCGTCGGGCTTACCTGGTCCGAGGGCGAGCGGGTCGTATTTGGTTACCAGTGCGTACGCGACCTGCCTCTTGTAGTCCATGAGGTCGTCGGCGATTCGCGCGAGGACTCAAACATGGGTGACTTAAGGACCGCGCTTGATATGGTTGCGCGAAAGCGCGGTGTCATCGCACGGCTAACCACACCCCTCTATCAGACGATTGGAGAGATTGACAAGGCAATTGACGATTTGGACGACCTCGGCGACGAGAAGGTATTATTGCTCAAGAGGGAGCTGAGAACAGAACACGCCTCCATAGCCAACATGAGGTCGGACATATTCTCCCGTGCCCAAAGCGAGTACACGGAGGCATCATCAAAGATAAAGGACGAGGGCAGAAGACTCGCGGACGTCATAAATGACTGCGAATCGGAAAGCGATGCAGAGGCCGAGATTACAGCTGCGTCTCAAAGAGTCTTGGAGATAGAGACTGGGTGCATAGAGCAGATCGACAAGCTGCTCCAAGAGGGAGCAGAAAAGCTGGAAGTGTCGATAGAGAACCTTTTCGCGGCACTGCAACGGGGCCTTGATGTGAAAGTGGAGTATGGACAGGATCAGCGAGGTTTTACGCGCGCGGTTCTCGACCAATTGGTGCGGGAGGGTGCTCTCGAAAAGGGTGGCAGCAAACTCATAGCCCTCTCAATTGGAGACGCGGCCGAAAACGGACTGAAGATGTATCGGGCAAGTGATGCCCACCTGTTTTTCCGTGAGGCTTCCAGGAAGCTGGGGATAAAGCTAAAGCCTTGGGGAGCGGTGAAGATGGCAAAAGGCCTGAACTACCTTGGCAAGGCACTCGGAGCGGCAGGAGTGGTGCTTCCAGCTTTGCTAGAACTGAAGGACGAAAAGGACGCTGAGGCACGCGTACAGGTAGCCCGCTCAAACCGAGACAACGTGCGTTCGCAGTACAACGACGAGGCGAACTCATTCGTGCAAAGATGTGAGAGAGGGGTCGAAAGATTCGATACGGAATTCGTGCAACCAAGGCTCGATGCCATAACCAGTGACTTGGCTGCACTGACAAAAGACGAGATGCAGAGGTCTTTACAGCACATTAACCTTGCAAAGCTGCGTGACGACTGCTCCAGTCTTATACGTGAGATACACCAAGACCGTAAAGGTGAGGAAGTGTAGACATGTGTAAATACAGGCTATGATCTACGTCGAGCGAACACCAATACGGGTGATATAGCAAGAGGAAGAACTGGAAATGATTGTAACACGCGATGATGTCTTCACCGTAGTTTGTGAGATTTTGACTCCAACGGGGCACAACAACAGCAAGGTTGGCACTGGCATGTTTGTAACATCGACCAACGGCAAAGGAGAGTCAAGGGGATGGATAGTTACTGCTAGCCACGTGGCCAAGGAGACGAGTGACGATACTAGAATTGTTATCCAAGCGAAAGACGGGAAAGCACAAGAGCTTCCGCTGCCGCTTTTCGGCCCTGTTTCTACTTGGCGCCATCACGAGGTGGCTGACATCAGTGCGTTTCCCGTACTGTTCTCACCAATAAATTGCCAGTTTACGCATGAGAGGTTTTATCCAATTGATCACGTAATGCTCGAGAAAAGAACGGTGTCAAGGGATTTCGAGCTTACATGTATTGGGTTTCCAAACGGCCTCGACACGAGCGGGATGTTCTCTCCATTCACCTTTCGTTCTTATGCCTCATCTAGCTATGTGACTCTAAGCAGAGCGGATACCCATACCGAATGCGACTTCTTTTGTTTGGAGAACCCCAGTGTTGGAGGGTATTCAGGTTGCCCGGTATTCGATCTGGGATACTCTTTTGATGGTCTGGTGAGAAAGACCAAAGAGCAGACTTGGTGTCTTGGTTTTATGCACGGGACGATGAGTGACAATACGGATGGTAAGATAGCAATGGTAACACCAGCATACTATCTCGCTGACCTCGTACGATTCGATTAATCGCAGCACCTTGACAGTTGCTATAGGGGCCACTCCATCCCATATGCAGAGAACGTGCATACCTATGCATCAAGCTATTTCACAATGTAGCAGGGTGACGCTAGATGTTGATTAAAAGTTTAGTGGCATAAAGGGGCATAACGGAGGGTGTTTGTGCAGGATAGAAAGTGCTTGATGCTGGTGAGTGTTTGTGTATAATAGCTGGTAGATTGGGTAAGGAGGCGAACCGCTAATGCCTGGGGGTCAAGGGGTCGCTGGTTCGAATCCAGTCCACCCGACCAGAATCATTTAGGGACCTGCGGGTCCCTTTCTTATAGGGAGAGCCCTTGGTTGACCAGACGGACAACACCACGGTCTACACTATCAGCCAGCTTCGCAGCATAATAGAGCCCTACGCTCGGGAGAGGGGATTCTTCTGGGCCAGACTCTTTGGCAGCTACGCCAGAGGCGAGGCCACGGGACGCTCGGACATAGACGTCCTGGTCGACAAGGGGCCAGCGCGATACCTCGCGGTATGCGGGCTTGCCGATCACATATATCAGGCAACGGGTAAGATGGTAGACGTTATCGACGTATCCGAGCTGAAGCCGGGCCCGTTTAGGGACGCGGTGCTGAGGGAGGCGGTGCAGCTGTGAGCGACAAGGGTAACGATCAGCTGCGAAAGATGTACCAATATGCCGTTGCCTTGCAGGACTATGTTGCAAGGCACGACCTCACTCCTGAGTTGCTTGGCTCAAACCAAGACTACCAATGGGCTGTGGTGACGCCGCTTATGGTGATTGGGGAGTGTGCTGCGACCATAAGGCGCTTGGGCGAGGACGCGGGCCCGGACATCATAATCGGCGACATCGCGGGAATGCGCAACCGCCTTGCCCACGACTACGACGGCACGGACTGGAGTGTCGTGGAGGAGGTTGTGTTTCAAGATGTGCCCCAACTCGTAAAGCAGATCGAGGCCGAACTCCTTCGACGTGGGACAACGCCTTCGCAACTCAGCGCTCAGTCGGCGTTGTGATACACGCGGACGCGAGCTAGATGCGTTCGCGCGTGTAATGGACGATGGCGATAATCTCACCATATCCGTAAGGCTCTCACTTGATTGCGTGCGGTCAACATGGATGGCAGACGCAAGGGTACGTGTTGGGTTGGATGACATCGTGCTACCGAAGGGCTGTGACATCGACGCCATCACCGAGATGCTTTCCTGGACTGAGCAGGTTAGGTGTGAGGACAGTCGTATCAGCGGATGGAGGATGCCTCCACTCAGCACCGCATACCTTTGCGATGACGGCAAGGTCCGCACCAATGGCCAGATGTTAGAGGGGATCTCCATAGAGGTATTACCGCACGACGAGATCGACTTCGAGACGTTGCTGTTATGCTTCGGCTGTGATTGGACAAAACCGTTGATCCCAGCAATGCATCCATATGGCATACTTTCGTAAACGTTCATTCCGAAAGAGTTGAGCTCCACGGTTATTCTAATTGCGGAGCCCGAACTATTATCCAGATTGACGATTCTTTGTTGAGTAGCGATGGCGTGATTAATGCTTATGCATCCCATCCGTTTGCGCGTGCTCTTTCCAGCAGTTGGGCGAATTGCTTCTCTACCTTCTGTCTCCTGAAGGTTTCATCATTGCACGCCTCGCTCGCTTCACTTATGCGCATGAAATGATAAGCGGCTCCGCCCTTGATTCCATAATCATATATGTATCTATACAAGCGAGCTCGATGTCCTTCCAGTATCAGGTTGCGCCTAACCTCAAAATTCGTATTCCAACATCTGTTCGGAAGCATTATGATATGCTGCTCGGCAGCCCATGCCTCGATTAGCATGGCGGTGGTGTCTACCCTGTCCATGTGCTCCTGTTCGCATGCGCACTCTGCTCGAAGCTCGTTTACTATCTGGTTCCCTGCGTTAACCGCTGACGCTATGAGGGCGTCTCCCAGCAAATCTCTTAGCCTTCGAGGTTGATTCTCCACAAGCATCTCCTCCAAACGCAGACGGCAGTACCTTGCGAAAGCGCTCGGTTTTACCAATCTCTTGCGAGCTCATATAAGCCCTTACGCATGCAACATTTCTTAAACTTGCGACCGCTTCCACAGAAGCAGGAGTCATTTCTGTTCGTGCCGATTCGATTTGCCATCATAGCCACAATGGTATGCGCGAGCTGGTCAAATCCAGTGATGAACGAATCGCGCATGTGATCAAAGCTACTGTGGCCGAACGTTACGTCCCCAAGACAATCATCCCATCTTGCTAGCTCGGCACAGGCCATTTGGCAGCCGCCTGCTTGCATAAGATCTAGTGGGTCGAATGCTACGAGGTTCGGCGAGATATACGCCTACGTGGCAAGTATCCGTAAGCAGCTCATGGACGCCCTCGCGGAGTGCGGCTCCGTGTGGCTGGATTGATTTTTGCCATGCGCGAGCTAACGCATAGCGACACAACGCTCACGTATTGTCGCGAGTGACGTACCCATGGTGACGTGACGACGGGAGTCGCGGAGGCCGGATTCCCATCTCGATTGAAACGATTTGGGCTGCCATGTTGCAAAACGTGATAGAATGCTAGCAAATGTAAGATAGCAAGGGAGTAGCAATGGGAGTTGTCCAAATCAGTGCGCGCATCGACGCGCAAGACAAGCGCGAGGGGGATGCCACGCTCGCACGCCTGGGGGTGAGCGCAACCGATGCCATACGTGCGCTTTGGAGTTACCTAGCGCAAACGCAGATGCTCCCGTCATTCATGCGTGGCCTTGAGCATGAGGGCCATGTGCCCAGTGCGGAGGGCCAGAAGACCTCTTCGACGGTGCACTCCGACTCCTCACGAGGAGCAGGCCTCGCCCTCACCTTGGCTCGCCAGGAGGGGCTTGTGGTCCCATCAGACGACGTGAGCTACGGCGAGCTGCGCGACCTTGCCTTCGAGGAGCTTATGGCCGAGGGAGTGTATCGTGTATAGGATTATGCTCGACACAAACGTGCTCGTCGACTATTACCTGGGCCGCGAACCTGGGTGTTCCGCCTGCGCGAGCATCATCGACCTTGCGCAAGACGCGCACCCGCTCTATGCTGCCGCGCTTTCGCTCAAGGACGTGTATTACCTGGTCGGCGCCACGCTCAAACGTCTGCAGCGTTCCGAGCGGGGAGAGCTCGGCGATGCCGACGCCCACGCGTGCAACCAGATTGCCTGGAGTTGCGTGCGCCATGCGCTGGACGTTGTGCTGGTGGCGAACACGGGCAGGTCCGAGTGCCTCGACGCCTTCGTGCTCCGCTCTCTTCACGACGATTTTGAGGATGACCTCGTCGCGGCGTCCGCCCGTGCCGTGCAGGCAGACTTCCTCGTAACGAGCGACGAGCGCCTCATGGCCCACAGCCCCGTCGCGGCACTGACCCCGCAAAACATGGTGCGCCTGCTGCAAGCCGAGGGGCCGACTTCACCCGCGAGTAATGCGACGTATTCGCGGTAACCGTTATGGCAAGGTGTCTGTTAACTCGAGAAGAGGCGGTTCGAAGCATCTCGCTTCGCATATTGTGATCATGTATTTATCCTCACTAAGGCCGGCTAACAAGGTCTCGGACAACGGATTCTGCACTCATCATATTGCGTCGCGCAGCGAGCATCCATCAGTCACCGCCAGGATTCCCGCCTAGCGATTCTCGATAACGTCCTCAAGGTTCTGGGGAAGGAAGTCGTCGTTTGTACACTACAAACGAAACATGGGGATTCAAAACACGAAGTCGCGACTGTTGGATTCTCGGAATCCGAACTAATGTTCACAACCTCGTAGGCACAATGGGTAGCACACACAGACACATGCGCGCGGCATAACTATGCCCTGGAAGAGGAACAGCCTAGGCATACTCTCTCGACACCTCCCGAGCAAGTCGGAGGATGAGCGGTGCGTTTCTGTGGATGATCCCAATCGTTTGCGAGGCCATGATTCCGCAGCGAAGCTGTGGTGTGAAGATCCGTGAAGATGAACGACCGGCTGGCGAGAGCTTGCGAAGGTGAACGTGCGCAAGGATTGGGAACGTACGCCGAATTAGGTATTTAATATGCCGAAACGTGTGTCTATAATAGCTCAAATTCACGCGCATCATGGGCGAAAGGCGGAGACATGCATGGCGCAAGGGTACGCATCGAACGCATCTCAATCGACAACTTAAAGAACGTGCGGCACGGCGAGCTTGTCCTGTCTAATCCACGCAGACCCAACGGTCCAAGCATATTAGGGCTCTACGGACAGAACGGATCGGGAAAAACAGTGCTGATTGATGCGATTGGAATTCTCGAGCAGTGCCTCACGGGAGGGAGCGTTGATTCGAGTGAGGCTCTCGAAGTCTCTGTGGGAGCTGAGAGCGCCACCCTCGAGTTCGAGTTCAGCGTGAAAAGGAATGACCCCAGCATTGCATACAGAGCCGTGTACCGTTTGAGCATCAAGGGAGAAAAGGGCATCGATGCAGCCGTCCAAGGCGCGAGTGGGACGACACGTATCTTTGATGAGCGAATTAGCTTGGCTTGGAATGGTCCCAACGGCAAGATGCGTCTTTCGACCATGATGGACACTGCTCGTGGTGGCGTCTTCGGACCGGTCGCGAAGCTACAAGCTCTAACGGGGGCCATGGAGGATGACCTTGACCTTGCTGTCGAAAAGCGGCTCGCTTACAGAGAGTCACGATCCTTCCTCTTCTCGAGTGCCTTGCGAAATGCTATCGCGTCTAACGTGCCCAATGAGATCGCAAGGAGCGCTGGCGTGGAGAAATCTCTTGCGGAGACGGTGCTGTGGATAGTCGATGCTCTGCACAATTACGGAGTGTTCGAGCTGTTCGTGGCAAAGTCTCACGACGTGGGAATGGTAGCGCTCAATGCATTGCCGTTCCCGTTTCGTGTTACCACGCAGCAGGCGAGGGTCACTGGGAAGGCTACCATTCCCATGAACGGTACAATGGCCCTGAGCGATGAGGTTTTCGAAGTGGTGAAGAGTGCCATCGAGAACATGGACACTGTGTTGCGCCAGATAATTCCCGGTCTCGCAGTTAAGGTAGTCGACCTCGGTCCGGAAATCACTGCGGACGGCAGGCGAGGTCGCAGGATGCAGCTCGTGTCAGAGCGCGAGGGTCGCACCATACCTTTCGAGCTTGAATCGGATGGAATAAAACGGATGGTTTCTCTCCTCCATCTTCTTATTCTTATGTACAACGACCCGTCCGTTACCGTTGCCATTGATGAGCTCGACTCGGGAGTGTTCGAGTATCTGCTCGGAGAGCTTGTTGGGATTGTTGCCGAACGAGGCAAAGGACAGCTTGTGTTCACGTCCCACAACCTGCGTCCGCTCGAGACAATAGACCGCGGCTACATTGCCTTTACCACGACGAACCCCAGCAATCGCTATGTCCGCATGGCGCATGTTAAGGCGACGAACAACCTAAGGGACTTCTACTATCGCGACATTGTGCTGGGCGGGCAGCAGGAGATGCTATACGAACCCACGAACAACAGTGAGATTGCCCTTGCTTTCCTTGAGGCGGGTACCAACGATGTCGCGTAGGAAAGTGGTCTTGGTTATCGTGGAGGGTCCTTCGGACGAGACGGCGCTAGGCGTGGTTCTCTCTAAGGTCTTTGACAGGGACCAAGTCTATGTTCACGTCGTTCATGGTGATGTTACAAGCGACGTGGGCACAACGACGGCCAACGTTGTCAAGAAGGTTTATGAGTTCGTAAAACGAACGATGGACAGATATCGACTGACCAAGGCCAATATGCTGCAAGTAATACACCTTATGGACTCAGATGGAGCGTATGTGCCTGACAATCTGGTCATTGAGGACCAACTGGCTGACCAAACCGTATACTTTACGGACCACATCGTGACACAGAATCGCGAAGGCATATTGGACAGGAACGAGCGTTTTGCAACGCCAGCAGAGGGAGGTGGAAATGCCGTTATCGAACCGTGCGCAGGAGGTGTCTAGGTTTGATGGGCTCGACATGCCTGCTAAATGTTCCAGCTACGCATCCGGCTCGTCTGCCAGCTCAAACAAGACTCTGATTAGCTCTGGAGCGTCGGTGCGCCTGCAGAGCCAAAAGGTCGCACGCGCCTCGGGGTCGGTAATGGGGATGGCACGCCTCGACTCGTGGCGGCTGGTGTTCTCTGGCGCGTTGGTGGTAAAGGTGAGCAGGTTGGACGTGCGCACCTGCTGCAAGAAGATGGTGCGGTCGGGTTGGGTCACAAACTGCGTGGTGGGCAGCATGCGGGTGTGGATGTCGTGCCAAAAACCGATGCCGCCATACACCAAAAAGGGGAGTCCGTCGAGTTCTGCAAAGGTGAGCGACGCGTGGTCGTAGAGCGCGTGGCCTCTGGGCACGTTGGCGTATAGGTCCTCTTGCATGAACTGGCTGGACACGATGGTGGGCAGATTGGGCTCTTGTGCCGTTATGGCAAGGTCGCAGGTACCGTTGAGCAGCCGCTCCTCAATATCGTCAACGCGGACGATGTCGGGCTCCACGATGATGGTGGGATACTGCACCAACACGAGTGAGCTCAGGCGCCAGGTGGGGGCTGGCGCCACGCTCGCCACCCGCACCGTGCGCTCTCGCTTGGCAAGTGCGGCAAAGTCATCGCGCATACGACGCTCCTCCGCCAGGATGAGCCTCGCATGGTCGAGCGCCATCCGGCCCGCCGCGTTTATCTGCATCGAGTTTCGCGTGCGGTCAAAGAGAGGCTGGCCGAGGTCATCCTCAAGGCGTCTGAGCGAGCGTGAGAGGGCGGACTGCGAGAGGTGCAGGTGCTCGGCGGCAGCCTGCAGCGTGCCGCATCGCACGATAACGTCCAATTGTCGTAGCTGCTCTAGTTCCATGTCGCCTCCAATAGATTGCGTTGCACGCAAGCTGGCTTGTCATAGAAGCAGTGTACAATATTCGACTCCTCTCGCATAATGTAGTTAAGGAAACAGGCGCGGGCAAGCGCCATAGAAGAAGGGAATGCATCATGACAAAGACGTGGCTCATCACTGGTTGCTCTGCGGGCGGCATCGGCGAGGGTATCGCACGCGCGGTGCTCGAGAATGGATACAACGCTGTGGTGACCGCTCGCAGCACGGGCAAGGTGCAGGGCATCGTGGACGACTATCCCGAGAGGGCACTTGCCGTGGCGCTTGACCTTGGTGACCAGGCAAGCATAGACGCGGCATACGATGCGGCCGTTGCACGCTTCGGCCAAGTGGACGTGCTGGTGAACAATGCGGGCTACTGCTACCGCAGCTCCGTGGAGGAGGCCGATCCCGCGGGCGTGCAGGCCATGTTCGATGCCAACTTCTTTGGCATGGTGGCCATGATAAAGAAGGTCCTGCCTGCCATGCGCGAGCGCAGGGACGGCGCCATCGTGAACGTGAGCTCTATTGGCGCGGTGCGCACCGGCGCTGCCTCCGGTTACTATGCCGCCACCAAGGCCGCCGTGGAGCTGATGACCGAGGGCCTGCGTGCTGAGGTGGCACCCTTGGGCATAAAGGCGATGATCGTTGAGCCGGGTGCCTTCCGCACGCACTTCTATGACACCTCTCTCAAGGGCTCGGACAATACCGTGGGCGACTATGCGCAGACTGCCCACAAGCGCTCCGTGGCGCAAAACGTTAATGCCCGTCAGCAGCCCGGCGATCCCCTAAAGGCCGGTTTCCCCATCATCAAGGCGATTGAGGCCGACGACACCCCGCTTCGACTCTATTTGGGGTCCGACGCGCTGGCTGCCGTGCGCGGAGCACTCAACGCGCGCCTGGAGGAGCTGGAGAAGTGGGCCGAGGTTTCAAAGACCACCGACTTTTAGTGTAGTGTGTCAGGGGGACGGAGGCATTGACACACTTTCAGTGTGTCAATGCCTCCGTCCCCCTGACACAGTGCTCGCCCCCAAGCCCTTTCCCAACGCATAGGCCTGATCGGGATAGATGCTCCTCTTTGTCATGGCTGGCGTTCCGCATCCGTACCCGCACACCATGCCTTGGTCATCAAAGTTGATGTAGCGGACGAGGGTTTTGTAGTGCGTCGTAAGCGCGTCGAACGTCCAGTCATCCGCGTTCCACGCCACCGTGAGCAAGGCGGATTTAAGATGCCTGCCGTTGAGGCTGCTGTTGTAGGCACAAAACCGGTCGATGACGGTCTTTAGCTGGGCGGTCATGCCGTAGTAGTAAAGCGGTGTGGCAAAGACGACCATGTCCGACTCCAGCAGGCTCCTCCGGATTGCTTCCACGTCGTCCTTTTGCACACAGGGGCCCTCATAGCCGCATCGGACGCATCCGATGCATGGGTGAACGTTTGCACGGCAGACGTCAATAACCTCACATGTGTGCCCAGCCGACTCTGCGCCATGCACGAACGAATCGACCAGTATCCTTGTGGAGCCGTTCTTGTTCGGACTCCCCATCAGAACAACGATTTTCATTTTCCCTAAGCTCCTTGCAACTTATCAACATGAACAGCACTGCTAGATTGCCGTGGGGCCTCGGCGATTGTGCCAAGGCCCCACATGCGGCGTCAGTTCATCTTTCCGCAGTCTCCGACCTTCTGACCGGTGACGAAGTACTCGTACGTTGGGAACTCAAACAGCACCGGCTTGAAGGTGTGGTAGTCGATCTTGTCCTTATCGTTGAGGACGGCCTCGTCCGCGTAGGTCGCGAGAATCTTGCAGATAAAGTGGTCGAAGTGCTCCAGCTCGTAGTTGCCGTCCACCTCGCACTCGATGGACA
>JAUMWL010000245.1:1348-3107 GCA_030529665.1 Coriobacteriales bacterium | reverse complement strand
GGCACGAGCACGTTGGACCACGTGCGCATGCGCCCCGGCAGCCGACCGTGCGTGAGGGCGTACTCGGTGAGCCACTCCCCCGCGTGTCCTGCGCCTTTCGCGCTATGCGCCACAATCCGGAATGCGTTGGGCTCCTCGCCCTTAACGAGCTTCACCAAGTGGTTCACGTACGACGTGCGCCAGTTCTTGTTTGACATAGAGGTCTCATTCTTGTGGTGTCAACAGAAGCGCTCGGAAATTCGATTCTATCTCAAAGGCAGGCGATGAATGGCATAAGGGGTCTCGTCCCGTTTGAAAATTCAAATCCGGGAAGCTCGGTCGCATCGTGCGGCCGTCAAACTCGAACAAATCGTAGACCAGTTGGCACACGGACCGTTTCTGTCGAAGAGACGGTCCGAGACCGCGAGGTTACGTTTCCGGAAAATAGAGGCTGCGACGAGCCCCTCTCGGTGCCGTAATCGTCCATCCACCCGCAACCAGCAAAGCTACTCGTGGCGTAGGTTGACAAAGTCCGATCTCGAGCTGCGGATGTGCCATACGGTTAAGGTCCTATGCGGGCCGTCGATTGTATGGAAGGCGGTAAACCAGCCGACGCAGAAGCTCCGGTACTCGGGGTCCGTCGCGCTAATGGGATAGAAGGTGCGCGCAATGCAACGAGAGGCATTGTCTTTGAGGCTGTCCGTTCACCTCAGGCGCTCGGAAGAGACCGCGCCGTTGCATTCGGGGCCGCATAGCCGCGCGCCGTCCGCAGCGCCCAGGGAAGCATGCGCCCACGCCCATGCGGCTTCTCGGGCCCGCCTCCGGTCGATGACACGCCACGTCGCTCATGCCAAGCTGGCTAAGCCCAAGGTGCGCGGGTCGAAGGTGCGAGCCGATGCGCAGCACGCAACGCAAACCGTCCAGTCCATCCCAAGGCCGTCATGAACGACGCCCCGTAGTATACCTTCCGGCGCGCTGGGCCCGCCAATACCTGGATCGACGTCGCAACGGCTTGGGCATCGGTGCACATCACGCGCCAGAACGGCCGTTGCTCAAAGCCAGCGTGCCGGGCGACGGCATTCTTTCCCCAAGAAGCTCCCGGGCGACTAGGGGTTCATGATCGAGACGGCGCCCCAAAGGCTCTCCCCCACGTTGGGAGAGAAGCAGCCGCTCGTTCCGGACGACCTCAAGCGTGGCGGACTCCTCGATCGCCGGGCCTTCCGCCGACGGACAACAAAGGGACCGCGTTCGCAGGCGACAAAGCCCTTTGGAGCGGTGAGCAGCCTCGTAGACGGGCGGGGCGGCAAGGTGACGATCGTGACGAACAGGCTCCCTGGATTCGTCGGGCACGCAAGGGGCTGTTTCTGCCCCATGGTCGTGATGCCATTCGTCCGCCAGTTTGGAACGAAAAACCCGTCCCCTGTTCCAGTGTTCCAGTGGCACTCTTCCCGACAAAGCCCGTTGACCGACGTGCCGGCTTGGGCAATAATAATGTCGACGGCACCGCCTGCGCTGGTTACCGGGCGACGCCTCGTTTCTGAGTTTGGGACCGCTATGCTTGGGGCTTAGCGGTCCTTTTCCTCTTCCGCGTGACCTTCGTCCTCGATCGTGGAATGGTACTTCCTAAGCGCGGTAGCCAGTACGACGAGTGTCGTGACAAGCTTCACGAGCTCAATCAAAAGTTCCTTGGGGCTTTCACCTCCCTCCCGGGAGGCGCCGCCCGATCGCAGGGCTCACGCGCCGCCGACCTTGTCGAAAGCTATAGCACGTTTTCGGCGGG
>JAUMWL010000245.1:0-1248 GCA_030529665.1 Coriobacteriales bacterium | reverse complement strand
CCATTGCAGGCCGCTTGCGAACTGCGGCACAAAGTAGTGCCAGCCCCACGAATTCCGTGAGTGGTGTGGCCTGAGCATGCATGTGGAGCGACGACCGGACTTTGGAGCTCGCTCCAATCGAGGTCATCGAGACACCCACACACAATTAGCGTACCTCAGAAAGTCATATATCCGCACGCACTTGCGGTAGTTCGAGTCCTTGAGCAATGCCAGACGCTCCGATGGCCTGTCCTCAGCCTCAAGTATGGCGCGCTTGAGTAGGTCACCAAGCTCATCAACATCTATCATGGCGTCCTTGGGGTAAATTTGCTCGGATTGAATACGTTCGTCCGCCAAGAGATGACTCATATTAGGGCATTCGACACCAGACTCCTTTCCATTCGAATTACGTGGATCGCGACATGTTAGTCAATCTCTCGCATCCAAGAAGCATCCACAACCGGCCTCCGTTCCATCGCATAGCCCAGTTGCACACCGCTATCATTTGTCGTTGCCTATTGTACGAGCGCGAGGGAACAAGAAATAGGTGCGTTGCTGCCAAGGCGCCCCTGGCTTTCCCGCAGAGCCCAAGACCCATCGCCATACGGCGCGAGGCGGGGCATAGCTCATAACACGGCAACAAATGATCGTCATCCGAAGCGCCCTGCGTCCCTAACTTCATTCTAGTCCCGCGATTCGGATGCTTGGCTACCCTATGCACACAAAAGCGGGAAAGGTCGTTTTGCAGAGGGTTTCTAGCTGAGCCCGTCCTCAGCAGAAATCCTTCGGTTTGTGGTGACAACCTCACCAAGCGGCATAAGGTGCTCGGAGGCGTCACGCCCCTCTCGCATCACCGTTACGAGTCGCGTGTGGTTCCTTCGCCACCCTCCATTGGGGACGACGATGCCGTCCTCCAGACTCACGCCCATGCGGTCGACCACACCCTCCTGGACGTTCGGGAGTGCATCGAAGAGCGCGACGGCCGCAGACACGTCGTATATGTACCTCGCCATCTCCTCGTCGCCAGTTACGACCTCAAGCGCAAGGAGCATGTCGGAGAACTTTCGGTCATGCCTTCTGCCGGTCCTTGCACAATAGAGCCTGTCATCGTGTGCACAGATGTTGCGAAAGTCCACAAGCGTCGCAGCGGCGGTACGGAGCCTGTTTGGGCGTATGCGCGGCAGCCTCTGGCCCTCGGATATGATCTTGCACGCTTCGTTCATGACCGACCTCTGCTGAAGGGAGTAGAAGTGCGAGACGTTGCCAAAC
>JAUMWL010000244.1 GCA_030529665.1 Coriobacteriales bacterium | reverse complement strand
GCCAAACGACTTGCTAATGCTGGGGGCCGTGCACTCAAGCGAGGTGGTCTCGGAATCAGCGAGCGCAAGACCGCAATCCTGTAGCTGGCGGCGGCTCTTGTCGCGCAGTGCAGGAGTCTGATGGTAGAGGTTTACCTTTAGCACCTCGCCCGGATGCTCGCGCACGCACGGTCGCACGTCGTCCACGTGGCTCGCCCACTGCTCGTAGAGTGGCCGATAGATTCCCATTTGCACGTCTTCCAGGCGCGCGAGGTCGCGGTGGGTAACAAACGAATCATCCACTGCCAGCACGTGCGTCATGGCGCCCCGAGAACGCCCGGCCTCAATGACGCGAAGCGCCTGCTCGGTAGTGAGCGCCTGAACGCGCAGATTCTTACCGGTAAGAAGGTCGCGCACGAGTGCCCCACTCACCAGCACGCCATAGCGTGCAAAACCAAGCTCCTGCATGTATGGACCCAGCTCGGCAACGTTGCGTCCCGTACAGAGCGCGATGTTGGTCCCCCATGCACACAAGTCCGTGAGCACGCGGGCCGTCCTTGGGCTAATGCGCTTCTGCGAGTTAAGAAGCGTGCCGTCCATATCCAACGCAAGCAGTTTGTACGCACCCATGACGTTCCCCTTTGTTCGGTGTGACTCTAGCTTATCACGCCGCCCCGTTGCTGGCCGTTTGGGGCCTAGCCCCTTTCGGCCATTTGGCCGTTTGGGCCCAGGCCCCAAACGGCCAACCATTCCACAAACCGTGTGCTATACTAATGCTAGCATGCTAGCTATTAAAGGAGCCCTAGGTTATGGAAGCAACGGCGCAAATGAATGTTCGGCTTAGCCGCACGCTCAAGGCTGCGGGAGATGCCGCGCTTGCCGAGGCAGGCATCACCCCAACGGAACTCATACGGGAGCTTTGGGAGAAGATCTCCCATGGCGCTGCAGATGTCATGCAGGTGCAAGAATTGCTCACGGGCCAGTCGTCGAGCAATACCGTGGCTCTGTCGTCAGAGTCATCAAGCGCGGCAGATACCCTTGTGCGTGGGCGCGCGCTCTTTGATGCGGGACTGGTGGAGCTGGGCATCAAGGGCACGGCTCTTGTCCAAAACGGCGCAATGACAGATGCGGAAACCTACGCGGAGGCTCTTTTGGAGCGCATGCGCGAGAGGGGCGTGTGATGGATTGCCGTCGGACCATACTGGTCGATACGAACGTCTGGCTGGACAACTATCTTCCAAACAGACCACACGGAAACGAGTCGCGCCGCTTTCTGGACGCTGCCATAGAGGCAGGAGCGGAGCTCGTCTACCCCGCATCAGTCACAAAGGACGTGTTCTATATTGTGGGGAGTGAGTACAAGCGACTGCTCCGGCAGGAAAGCGGCTGCGTAACCCAGCAGGACGCAGCAACGATCTCCCGAATCGCATGGGGCGTGGTGGACAATATGGCACAAATCGCCACGCCCGTTGGCATGGACCTTGCCGACCTATGGCTATCCTCCAAGTGGCGGCAGGTGGACAGCGACCTTGAAGACAACCTCGTGCGAGCTGCTGCAAAGCGCGCTAGGGTGGATCTTGTTGTCACGTGGGACAAGGGCATGCTTGGCAAGGCGTTCGTACCCACCGTTACGCCAACGGTCGCCACGCTTCAGCTTGAATCTGGCCTCGCGTGAGGTGGCTGGCGGATTGAGGTTGGCCGTTTGGGGCCAGGCCCCTTTCGGCCAACTCGGGCGATGCTCGCTGTTATCTGTATAACATATAACTTAGCATATGATTTTTTTGATTGACCTAGTGAATTGGTAGGAATAAGGTTTGTCTTGCAATCGCAAACGCTTACCAACATGAAGGAGATCATCATGAGCAACTACAAGTTCGAGACCCTGCAGCTTCACGTAGGCCAGGAGCATGCCGACCCCGCAACCGACTCGCGCGCGGTACCCATCTACCAGACTACTTCCTATGTTTTCCACGACTCCGCGCACGCCGCCGCGCGCTTTGGCCTCGCAGACGCGGGCAATATCTACGGCCGACTAACCAACTCCACCCAGGACGTGCTAGAGAAACGCATTGCCGCGCTCGAAGGCGGCGTCGCGGCACTCGCACTTGCCAGCGGCGCGGCTGCCATCACCTACACGATCCAAGCGCTCGCCCAGGCCGGCGAGCACGTCGTGGCTCAAAAGACCATCTATGGCGGTAGCTTCAACCTGCTTGCCCACACGCTACCGCTCTATGGCATCCAAACCACCTTCGTGGACGTGCACGACCTTGCAGCCGTGGAAGCAGCCATCCGCCCCAACACCAAGGCAATCTACACCGAGACCCTTGGCAACCCAAACAGCGACATCCCCAACCTCGACGAGCTTGCACGTATCGCGCATGCACACAACATTCCACTGGTGGTAGACAATACCTTCGCAACGCCGTACCTCCTGCGTCCCATCGAGCATGGTGCCGACGTGGTGGTTCATTCCGCCACCAAGTTCATTGGCGGTCACGGCACCACGCTGGGCGGCATCATCGTTGATTCGGGCGCCTTCGACTGGCGCGCCGCCGGCAAGTACGCGCCTATCGCCGAGGCAAATCCAAGCTACCATGGCGTCTCGTTTGTGGACGCAGCCGGTCCCGCCGCCTTTGTGACCTACATCCGTGCCATCCTTCTTCGCGACACCGGCGCGTGTATCTCGCCCTTCAACGCGTTTTTGCTGTTGCAGGGCGTGGAGACCCTCTCGCTTCGCCTTGAGCGCCACGCACAGAACACGGCAAGGGTGGTGGAGTTCCTTGTCAACCACCCGCAGGTGGCGCACGTAAACCACCCGTCGCTGGCCGGGCACCCCGACCGTGAGCTCTTCCAGAGGTACTTCCCGCAGGGCGGGGCGTCGATTTTCACCTTTGAGATCGAGGGCGGGCAGGAGGAGGCCTTCGCCTTTATCGACGCGCTTGAGGTCTTCTCGCTGCTCGCGAACGTGGCGGACGTAAAGAGCCTGGTGATCCATCCCGCAACGACCACGCACTCCCAGCTGAGCGCGGAGGAGCTTGGGAGCGCAGGCATTCGTCCCGGTACCATACGCCTCTCCATTGGCATCGAGCACATAGACGACATCCTCGCTGACCTGGAGCGAGGATTCGCCGCCGCCCGC
>JAUMWL010000013.1:16166-31632 GCA_030529665.1 Coriobacteriales bacterium | reverse complement strand
CGGCGCGGGCGGCCTTGGCAGCCTTGGCCTTGTTGGCAGCCTCGAGACGGGCAGCAGCTGCAGCACCGAACTTGTCGGAGAAGCGCTGGACGCGTCCGCCGGTGTCAACGAGCTTCTGGGTGCCGGTGTAGAACGGGTGGCACTTGTCGCACAGGTCCAGCCTCATGCTGGGGACCGTGGCGCGCGTGGTCCACGTGTTGCCGCAGGAGCAGCGAACCGTGCACTCCATGTAGTTGGGATGGATTCCTTGCTTCATGTGTGACTCCTTACGTAGGCCCTGGTTACCGACCAGGACAGGGTTTCTCCGCTACGGCACAGGGCAGGACTCCTGCCACCGCAACGGTCAAGCTGCACCACTATAGCCCAAAGCCCCCAGCAACGCAACGAATTACACCGTTTACACGAGGAGGCCACGTTGCCCATGGCGTGTGCGCTTGGGAAGCGGTACCTTGTGGACACGCCATACGTTGTGCGTGGCAAGAAAGGTGGTGGCGTGATGGTTCCCGAGTGGCTCGATCTTGCGGCGGTGGTGGTAGGTGCCCTAGCGGGCGTCCTTGCCGCGCAGGAGCGCAAGCTGGACCTTGTGGGATTCGTCGCCCTGTGCCTTATCTGCGCACTGGGCGGCGGGCTGCTGCGCGACTGCATCATGCAGACCGGCTCTGTGTATGCCCTCAGCTCACGCTGGCCCATCCCCCTGTGCGTGGCAACGGCCCTGGTGGGCTTTATGTTCCCCCGCGTGGTTACGCGGTTTCCCAACCTCTACGAGTGGGTGGACATGGTGTCGGTGGCGTTCTTCGTGGTAGCGGGCACCAGCAAGGCCATGGCATACAACCTCTATGCGGCATCCGTCGTGCTCATGGGAACCATTACCGGGGTGGGCGGCGGCATGCTGCGCGACGTCTTCTTGGGAGAGATTCCCCAGGTGTTTAGGCGATCGAACCTGTATGCACTGTGCGCCGTTACCGGTTCGGTGGCCTACTACTTGTGCATGAAACTCTTCCCCACCAACGAGTACGTTGCCATTGCGGTAACGCTGGCAACAGTCGTGCTGCTGCGCAGAGTCTCGCTCAGGCTGGACATAAAGTCCCCGGCCGAGATCGACCTTGAACCCAAGGTAGCCCATGCCGGCAAGCGTCTGTCCCAAGAACTACGCACGCGCAAGGAATGGCACCGGGATAGTGACGGGTAAGGTCGGACAAAGGGGACAGTCCCCCGCGTTCAGCCTCTGGCGAGACCGAACGCGAAGGACAGTCCCCTTTGTCCGACCTCGCTAGAGGCTAAACTCGAGGGGCTGTCCCCTTTGTCTATCTCTTTGTCTACTGCTGCTTGCGACGACGATACCAGATGCCGCCGGCAACGATGGCCACGCCAGCCACCAGAACCACTATGGGCAGGACCATATTGGTCGAGTCACCCGTCTTGGACAGCGTACCCCTCGCGGAGGAGCTTCTTGCAGATGAAGACGAAGCTCTCGTAGAACTCAGCCTGGAAGCGGGCTTCCGGTAGGTGTTGGTGCAGGTGATGGTCGTGGAGTTGCCATCCTTGGACTTGCTTTCCGACATCTTGGACGTAAGGCCGCAGGAGTCAGTCTCCACGACGTTGTAGATGAGGTTGCCCGTGTCGTTGAGCGGAATCCCCTTGGCCACCTTCTTCTCGTTGTGCTTGAGCGTAAACGTGGCCTCGCCGTCCTTGAACTCCATGTCGCCATACGTGCCGCTTACCTTCTTGCCATCCATCCCGGTAAGCGTCACCTTAAAGGTGTAGCTCTTCTTCTTGTCCTCGGCACGCGAGCTGGAGACGACCTTGCGAACCGTAATGGTGCCAGGCTTGTCGGCGTACACGTTGGTTACCACAAGCTCCTTGTCGTCGATGTTCTCTTCGGTAACGCCGTAGGTGACGGTCGTTTGGAGGTTGTCGTCCACGACCACCTTGGCATACTTGGCCAGCGTATCGTAAGTCATGCCGTTGGTCTTGAGGCTGGGCTCGGTCTCGGTGATGGTGTAGGTATACGTGCCGGGCTTGGAGTAGGTGATGGCATCGAACGTGGCAACCTCGCCGTTCTTGGCCGTTGCGGTGGTGTTCTTGGGCATCGTCTCACCCTGGGTCCCGCCGATTGGCAGGCTTATTGTGGGCGTGCCCTCGGCGGAGGTGTCCAAGGCACCCTCATCCTCGGACGACTTTATCAGCCCCGTAAGCTCTGTGGGCAGGTTAATATCAATCGTCTTCTTTTCCTCACCGGTCTTTGCCAGCTTAAAGCTAAAGTCCTCGGTACCCTCGTAGCCTTCGCCGTCAACCTTCTTGGCAACCTTAAGCGCTGCCTTGCCCGCAAAGGTATTGGTTACCGTAATCTCGGACGTCTCTTTTTCCTTGACTTCCACGTCCTGCGTCCTCTTGTACCCCACCTTATAGGTGGTGGTTATGTTCCACGTCTCGCTCTCGGTACCGCTTTCGGAAACGGTGTATTTGCCTTCGGGAACATCTGAAATGGTCCACGTGAGGTCTGCGCCCTCCGTGCCAAAGCCGTCAAACTTGTCCAGCGTGCGCACCCATGCCTTATCGTCGGCACCGGTAACAATAATGCTGATCTTCTTTGCGTCCTCGGCAGAGAGCTGTTTGATGCCCTCGTTTTTGCAGGTAACCTTAATCGTACCCGTTGCCCCATCTTGCGCATCGGTTACGTCAATCGTAATTACGTCGCCGTTGTTCATTACAACAATAAGCGTCTCGGGCGTGTTAAAGGGGCTCTGGCTGGTAAGACGCCAGTTGTTGTCGATCTTGAGCACCGAGAGGAGCTCGGGGTCGCTAAACGTTACCTTGGTGGCGTCGGCCGCGCTACGGTTGATGCCCAGCGCCATAAACAGGCTGGACAGCATTACGCTGCCACGGCCCGGCATCTGATAGAAGTAGCCGCCGTAGGAAAAGTCCACCGTGTAGCTAAACGAGTACACCGAGAAGCTCGTGGCGGTAAAGTTGGCGGTCTCCTTGGCAACGGACACGTTTGCGTCCACCTGCTCCACCATGGGTACGCCGGCGATTACGGGCAGGTGGTTTACCTCCACATAACCCTTGGCGTCTGCGTCGAGCTCGTCGGAGAGCTGGCCACCCTTAAACTGGAAGGAGACCGAGACGTCGCCGTCCTTGGGCTGCACCTCCACGCCGTCCTGCACGAACGCCACGTCGTAGAGTAGCGTATTGTTGGCATCGTACTCGTTGGTGTTGGAGGCGGTGTCGTTGAGCGCCTGAATAAACGCGTCACCCTGCTGCACGCGCGTTACCACGAGCTCGGCCGTGTCGGGAAGCACGCTGGCATTGGTTGTTGTGGCAACCACGCGAAGCTCGTCATTCTCAAATACGTACTGGGTGCGCTCGGCTTCCTCCTCTTCGGCCTCTTCCTCGACCTCGTCCTCTTCCTCGTCCTTCTTCTCCTCGTCGTCCTTTTTCTCTTCCTTGTCCTCGTCCTTCTTTGCGGAGGCAACGCTCAGGGCAATGGCACCCGTGCCGAAGTCAACTTCCTTGGCGTCCTTGTTAAAGGTGCCGGCCACATTGAGGTCGAACTCCATCTCGGTAAAGGCGTAGAGGGTCTTGAGCGCCTGCTCGACCTCCTCCTTGCTGCGCGTGTTGGCGTCACGCACGCGCCACACCAGATGGATGGTGTTGTTGTCGACCCACCAGGAGTTCTTGTCAAGCTCGATGGCCTGACGCGCTCCGTTGTCGTCCACATAGGTAACCACCAGCGGGTCGGCGGAGGCGGGCTGGTTGCCGTCGGCGGTAAAGCCGCTGGGCAGCGCGTAAGTAAGCTCCTCGGTCTCGGCGTACTCCTTGCCGTCGATGCCCTCGGTAAAGGTGAGCTTTACGTTGTATGAGACGCCCTCGTCCACGACGGTTGCGCCGTCCTTCTCGTCGGCGCCCTCAATCTCGGCCTTGGTGATAAAGTCCGCGAGGTTTGCGCTCAGGTTGCGATCGGGCTGCTCGGCGGGAGGCTCCTGCTCGGGCGCGGGCTCGTTCTTGGGCTGTTCAGGCTGCTCAGGCTTGCTCTCGGGCGCGGCAGGCTGAGGCTGCTGGTTACCCTGCTCGTCCTCATTTGCGGGCGGGTTCTGGGCGGGTGCGCCCGTCTCACCGCCAGTGCCGCCGGAGGCATCGTTGTTTGTGGCGGCCTCGCCACCCTCGCCAGGCTGCTCCTCGGGAGTGGCCGTGGCAGCAACGTCTGCGGCCTCGTCGAGTGCCTCGGCCAAGCCCTGCACGGGGACCAGGCTGAGCACCAGTACGATGCTCGCCATCACGCTCGCCAAAAGTGTCAACGGAGTGTTGCGTTTGTCGTTTCTTTTGCGTTGCATCTTTCTCTCCAGCATCGACCCGAGCCATATTGACCCAAATTTGCATATGGTGACTATAAAAAATACAGATTCTTCCAGAGGTCTGTCAAGATGATTTTGAAAAGATATTTTGCCAGTCGTCGCAGCAAAAACGCAAAAGGCGGTAGTGCGCAACGCAGCAAGGTTAGTCGTTGTGTACCGCGCTGGTGCACCTACCATATATAGTAAGCTGCGCCACAGCAATAAATAAGGCCGAGCGAGAAGAACCATCCCTCGCGCTCGGCCCAAACAAGCGCCAATCGTCCTATGCGTGGCTCTCAGCTACACGTGGCTCACAATCAGCATCATGTCGCCCTCAAAAACGAGGTCGGCGCAACCGGCTGGCGCCACAAAGTGCGTGCCCTTGGGCAGGTCGTAGCTCACGTCGCCCACACGTACCGTACCAGACCCCTCAACCACGCTTGCGCACAGGAACGGCCACGACTGGGCATAGGTCACCGGAGCGTCTGGGCGCACCACCAGACGGTCGACCACGTAGCTGGACGTGGAGACCAACGTGGTTACGCCATCTACCTCGGGCGCCGTGATCGCACCGGACTCGGGCGCCTTCATGGCAAAGTCTATAACGTCAAGCGACTGGGCCAAGTGCAGCTCTCGCAGCGACCCGTCGGGCTGATGGCGATCAAAGTCGTACACGCGGTAGGTCACGTCACTCGACTCCTGCGTCTCCAGCACGAGGGTACCGCCCAAAATGGCGTGTACCGTGCCCGGGTCCACCTGGAAGAAGTCACCCGTGTGCACCGGCACGCGATTGAGCAGGTCGTCCCAGCGGCCCTCTTCCACAAGCCGCGCGAACTCATCGCGGTTTGCCGCGTGCTGGCCCACCACGATCTGCGCATCCTCCCTCGCATGAAGGATGTACCAGCACTCGCGCTTGCCTAGCGAGCCGTTCTCGTGCTCGTTGGCATAGGCGTCGTCGGGATGCACCTGAATGGACAGGTCGTCCTGGGCGTCCAGGATCTTGATAAGCAGCGGAAAGCGGTCGCCCTCCAGATTGCCAAACAGCTCGCGGTGCTCGTCCCACAGCGCCGAGAGGTACTTGCCGTCCCACTCGCCGCCCATCACGCGGCAGTCTCCATGGGGATGCGCGCTAATGGCCCAGCACTCGCCCACGGGGCCCTCGGGCAGCTCGTAGCCATACACCGCCTCCATATGACGTCCGCCCCACAGCTTGCCATGGAACACTGGCTCCAAAAAGATCAGTTCATTCATGCTCATCCTCCCGTCGTTGATTGCATATGTGTTGAGTATACGAGTTGTGCGGCGCATTGCTCGTGACACCACGTCGCATTTTGTGGGCAGACAGCTGCGACAGATGCCACGTTGGCCACTATGTGAGCCCGGCGCCTCCCAGGTGGTAGAGCTTGGCGGGCTGTAGCACGCCATCACGCCAGCGTGCCTTTACCCACTGGGGCATAAGGGTGAAGGCGAAGCGACCCACCGAACCATCGTCCAGCTCAACCGGAATGCTGCGCGCAAACGCGGCGTCGGCGACCAGCCGCCAGCGCCCATCGGCAATCCCCCATTTCTCAAGGAGCCGCATAAGGCGCGCGTCGGGGCCATTCTCAAAGGAAGCGCGCACCGCGTGGGGCTGCTCTATGGCAAAGCTCGCGTCTATGGCAAACGTGGTGCCAATCTGGCCGTTGGGATACACGTCAAACTGAAAGTCGGTCGCGCAAGGAGCCGTATCCAAAAGTGCGCAGACCTGCTCCAGCATGGCCGTGTCGTATGCGCAGAAACCCACCTCGTCAAACGCCCGTGCTAGGCGTGAGGGGTCCGCCGCGCACGCCTTCTGCTCGGCCCTGTCCACATAACCGCACACCCGCATTGGAGTGCCTGGACGCCCGCGGAACAGCCCAAAGAACGAGAGGGGCCACCCCTTTGGCATGCGTCGTGCCAACGATTCGTACAGCTGGGCGCGCTCGGGCTCCCCAATCGCTTCGCAAAACGGCCGCACGAGTTCCCTGTGCTCGCGCGGCTGGAAGTGCACGGCAGCCGCGGGCAGCGACGGATTCCCAACGTCCAGCTCAAAGCCAAGATTCACCCTGGAGTAAGAGTCCCCCAAACCCGAGAACCAATCCAGCGCACGCTCCATGCCCCGCACCGTGTCCGACTCGATGCGCGCGTGTGTCCCCAGCTTGCTGTAGAGCACCGTCACGTCCAAAAACGGATCGCCTGCCAGCGGAAACTCCAAATACACGCTGGGGAACTTCTCGCCAACCATAAACGGGCGCATCGCCTTTCGCGCACGCTCCAAACAGTCGCCAAACAGCACCTCGCCGCGGCCGTCGCTTGCGGCCTGCAGGCACAGCACCTCGTAGCTGTCGGCATACGACATCGGTCGCATCATGTGTGCTCCTCAGGACTTGTCGCGTCGGCGGCAATTCCGCTGGACACGGCACCATCATCGAGCGTGTTCCGTATTGGCGTCCTAACGCCCGCCTCTATGTAGAGCTTGGCATCGACGGGCATCCCGTCGCGCCAGCGCAGCTTTATCATGGAGGGACAGCAGTATAGGCAGCGCGTATCCCCCTCATGCGAGACGTTCTTGGCAAACGCCAGATCGTCCAGCAGGTGCCAGCGGTCGTCGGCAAGTCCCCAATTCTCGACCATGCCAAAGATTGCGCCGGCAGCACCGTTTGGGTCGTATAGCCTGGCGTTTTTGGGCCCCACCAGCGAATCGCAATGAACGCTCGTGCCAAAGGTGGGGCCAACCACGCCATGCTCGTCGAGGTCAAACTGAAACTCCAGCCTCCAGGGGGCCAGTCGCGTGCAGTACTCCAGCAGCCTGTTACTGGGGTCCTGCAGCCCGGCAGCGCGCAGGTCTGCCGCAAGCAACGAGACGTCCTGGGCATAGGCCAGGTAACGGCTGGGGTGGGGAATGCATTCCACGCGCAGGCCCATCTCGGGCCGACCAGGAAACACGCCGGTATAGCAGGCAAACCAGTCCTGCGGAATGCGGCTTGCGAAGTCGCGATACGCCGGTGCCAAATCCGGCCTGTCGGCAACCTCCAAAAACTCGCACACCACGTCCGTGTCCTTGGCACGCACCAGCAGCTGCACGGCAGGACGGTCGATGTCCCCCCTGCTCACGTCGTAGCTCAGCGCGAGCTGCTTTACCACGGCGGCATGCTTCTCTTGCACGAACCACGCAAAGAGCTCGGACTGCCCGCCGGTCTCGCACGCCAAGAAGCGCATGTCGGCCGAAAGGTCGTCTCTGCTGGCCAGCACGTGCAAGTCGAACCACGGCTCGCCCATCAATGGCAGCTCGAACCACAGCGTGGGAAACGCCTCGCCCGCTAGGCTGCGCGTAAAAGCCTCGTGCGCCAGTGAGGCGCAGTCACCAAAGAGCGCCGCCTCGCGCCCATTCCTCGCCGCGAGCGCATACAGGATGAGGTACAGCATGTCCCTATTGATCATGCTGCGCACGCTCCTCGACCTCCTTGCGCTCCTTGGCCTTGCGATTCTCTCCTATGCGCGCGTAGAGCGCCAGCACATATGCCTGGGGGTTGTCCTTAAACGCCACGCATGCACGCTGGTCATACAGGCGACGGTGGGGGCAGCCACCCGCGCAGGTGGGCAGCCACACGCATTCGCGACACTCGTCGTCGGCAATGGGGCAGGCCAGATTGAGGTACTGGGTAAGGTTGTCCACGTTGCTTGCCGTGCCAAACGGGTCGGCAGGGTCCCAGTCGTGCGCAGTGCCAAACGATATGTCGGGCTTGTCCACGGCCTCCCAGCACTTTTGCAGATTGCCGGCATCGTCTATGCCCACCGACCATATGCTGTTGGCCCCGCAGTAATGTCCGCGCCCCACCGAGAAGCGCCGGGCCTCCTGCGCTATGCCAATCTCGCTCATGTCGCCACCGCACAGTAGGCCAACCTGTTTGCCACGCTCGTTGGCAACCTCGCTGTCGGACACCGGCGCGGGATAGTACGAGATCTGGTTGCCGCTCTCCTGGGCAAGCTGCTTTACAAACGCCCTGAGTGCCTCGATCTCGTCCTTGTTCCCCTCGTGCACGTTGTGGCGCACGTCCACCCTAAACGGCAGGTTGGGCTGGCGCAGGTTCTGCACGATGCGGTCAAACGTGGCTCCGCCTCCGGCCAGATGACGCGTCGCGTTGTGGGTGTCCTCCAGCCCGTCGATGGTAACCTGGGCACGCGTCACCTTGCACCGCTCCAGCATGCCTGCGATCTGGGGCGTGAGCAGGTACCCGTTGGTGATGATACCGGCATCGTAGGACATGTCATACGTGTTCGCCAGCTCAATGAGCTGCTCCGAGAGGGACTCAATCACGGCAGGCGCAAGCAACGGCTCGCCGCCAAACCAGGTAACGTGCAGCTGCTTTGCCCCGCTTGCCTTCGCCATGCGCTCTGCAAGCGCAACCACGTCCTGCCTCACCTGCTCGCTCATGCTACCGCGCCCGTGCTCCTCAAAGCAGTAGGGACAGTCAAAGTTGCAGCCCATCGTGGGGCAAATGGTGAGACCCACCGTCTGCGTTCGAGCACACATGGCACGGCCCATCACGTTGAGCGCGGCACGCTCGTCGAAGTTGGCAATAATGCCCCTGCGAGCGAATCGCTCGATGATGGGGTGATGCTCGTCGATTTCGTCGAGCACCGACAAAAGATAGAGCTCGATTGGCGTGTACGAGGCACACGTTCCCTTGTACAGATTGGCAATGGCCACGTTGCGTGTGTTTGGGATGGGAGCGCTTATGTTGTAGCGCGAAACGTGCCAGCCGGCTTGAGACGCCGTCCTTGTTGGCGCGGAATCACTCTCGTGCGCTTGCGTCATGTTCGCTCCTGTCCCCTTGCGGCCTCAGCCGCCATGTTCGACCCTATGCTTTACTACTCATTATCCATTGCTTGGGCTCACGTTTTTGTCTGATGCTTCCTTGGCCCCACGCGTTGCCCCAATGGCTATGCGTTAATGTCCGAGTAGGCCACTTCGCCCAGTTGCCCCATGACCTCTTGGGCACCCTGCTCGCTAAAGCCCTCGCCACCACACAGGGCCACAAGGACAAAGGGCTTGCCGTCTTCCACTATGCCTCCGTCGTGACGCACCGTGTCCAGGCTGCCCGTCTTGTGGGCGAACTTCGTTCCCTGGGGCAGTCCTGTGGAGATGCAGTCGTTGTCGGTTTGCGCCTCCAGCACCTCGAGCATGAAGGCGCTCATCTCCTCGTTCGCAAACGTCTTGTCGTACACCATCTTGAGCAACGTGGCGATGTCGTCGGCGCAGGTGTAGTTGTCGTGGCCCTCATTGGCGGCCTGGGTATCCATCATGTGACGCCCCAGCTCGGTCTGCTTGAGGTCAAGCCGCTTGGCCTCGGCGTTTATGGCATCCATGCCACAGAGGTCAATGAGCACGTTGGTGGCCACATTGTCGCTCTCCGCAATCATCTTTTGCACAAGCTCGCGCTTGCTCACCTGGGCACCCGCTCCCCTGCCACCCAGTGACCCAGCACCACCCACGATGTCGGATTGCTCAAGGGTATACACGTCGTCGAGGCTATGCTTCCCCTCGCTCGTTTGCCTGAGGAACGTCTCGGCAATAAGGAGCTTGATCATGCTCGCCGAGAGCATTCTTTGGTCCGACTTGTAGGTAGCCGTGGCACCAGTGGTGAGGTCGATGGCACTCACGCACATGTCCATACCCGAGCCCTCGGCAATCTTGGACAGGTCGTCACTCCACTTTTGGGCAAGCGCCTCGTTGGTCTCGGGTTTTGCGCTGCTTGTTGCCTTCACGTCACTGGGTGAATCCTGCGTGGTCTTATCCTCGGTCGTGGCTGCGTCCGTGGTCGTAGTCGTGACCGTGGTCTCAGTTTTGGCCTCAGTATTGGTTTGGGGCGTGGCCTCTTCCTGCTTTTGCGCGCAAGCACACAGCGTGCAGGTTAACGCAAGGCCCAATGCAATGAGAAGCGCTCCCCACAGACGCTCCAACCCCTTGCCAGACGGCGAAAACGGACGTGGCAGCAGCATAACGACCCCCATATGCGCGAGCACAACGGACTATGAACGCGCATAAGCATACCCCACCCGCACTCACAGCGCGTTCGAACCTGGTTTAGTGGGGCACAAAAACGCCGCATAGCGCCACCAACTGGGAAAACGCAAACGCCGACGTGCTTTGTGCCCCACTGTGTATTCTATGCAGTGGGGCACAAAGCACGATGTGCGTAGCGTTTTCCCAGTTGGCCTGCTTTCGGGTCGATTTTGTGCCCCACTATTACTATGGTTTGCTGAAATTTGTCCAAATTCTGAGCGACTTTTTCAGATTTCAACGAGCATTGTTTCGCTCCCGTGCAGAACCGCCACGCCACGTTGGCCTCTTCGCCACGCGGGTACATCCACTATGTACCCCAAAACAGGAAGGTGGACCAACATGAGCAACAACAGGTACGAAAAGCAGTACGTGCGCACGGGAAACACGTGGAAGGGCGTCGTTGGCGGCGCAGTCGCGGGAGCCGCAGTCTCGGCCTCGCTTGCGGTCGCGCTCGTTGGATCGGGAATCCTGTCCCCCACGACCACCACGCACGCAAACAACCCCCAGAACTTTTCCAGCTCGACCCTCAACATCTCGCAGGCAAGTGAGGAGGCCACCACGTCGGAGGCCGTGGCGGCAAAGTGCCTCCCCTCGATTGCGTCGGTAAACGTTGTCACGCCTAGCGGAGAGGGCATTGGCTCGGGCGTGGTGCTCGACACCCAGGGCAACATCATTACCAACTGGCACGTGGCTGGTGACGCCACCAGCATCCAGGTAACCATCGACGGCAACACCTACGATGCCACGCTCGTGGGCGGGGACGCCTCAAGCGACGTGGCCGTAATCAAGGCAGAGCTCAACGGCGCGCTAGTAACGCCCATCGAGATTGGCGACTCCTCGCAGCTCGTGGTGGGAGACTGGGTTATGACCCTGGGCAGCCCGCTGGGCCTTGACCAGTCCGTCTCGACCGGCATCGTAAGCGCCCTGTACCGCAACCAGCTTATGGCCGATACCAGCGGCAACACGCTCTACACCAACCTCATTCAGGTTGACGCGGCCATCAACGGCGGCAACTCGGGCGGCGCGCTCGTTAACGACCAGGGCCAGCTCGTGGGCATCAACTCGCTCATTGCCGACGCCTCGGGCATGGGTTCCTTCTCGGGCATTGGCTTTGCCATCCCCGGCAACTACGCCGTGGAGATCGCCAACAAGGTGATTGCCGGCGAGCAGGTGACCCACGCCTACATTGGCCTCTCGTGCGCCACGGTTAACGAGCAGAGCGCGCAGGCTAACCAGCTTTCTGCAAGCGAGGGCGCCTATGTTGCCGAGATTGCCGAGGGCGGCCCCGCAGAGGCGGCAGGCATTATGGTTGGCGACATCATCACCAAGGTGGGCGACCTGGACGTGACCTCTGCCGACAGCCTCCTGTTGGCCGTACGCACCAATTCCGTGGGCGACACGGTGGACGTGGAGTTCGTACGCAACGGACAAACACTCACCACCAGCGTAACACTTGGTTCCGATGAGCGGCTCCAGGCCCAGCAGGAGCAGGAGCAAGCCCAAATGCAACAGCAGCAGGAGTCGCTGGAACAGCGCTATCTCGATCAGTACTTTGGACAACTGCCGTACTAGCATCATTCATTCTTGCCAATAGCCAACACAAACACGGTTCGTCTTACGTACAACCAGTACTGATTTGGGATTCGCGAGGGGGTGCCACCGCCACAGCATGGACGGTGGCACCCCCGCTTGCCATCACGCAAGCCTCCTTGGGACAACTGCACGTCCCAGCGTGGTATAACATTGATGAGGAACGCATCGTGGGGGGAGCACATGAAAAAGCCCAAAGCATCGCGCAAGGACGCCTTAGCGAGCAACATGGCGTACATCGCCCGCTCCGTGTCTCCGCGCATGCGCACCATCCACGTATGCTCGTTCATCCTGGCCTGCATCCTTGCAGGTCTCACGCTCTTGGCCATGCACTACGCCATACAGACCCAGGCCAAGTCCAACCGCATTACCGAGGCCCACCACGAGTGCCAACAGGCCGTGGACGTGCTGCAGGAGACGTCCGACAGCCTTACGTATGAGGCGCGCCAGTACGTGGAGACCGCAGACCCCCAGCACCTCAACAACTACATCAACGAGGTGGAACACAGCAAGCACCGCGAGAGCGCACTGCAAACGCTGCGCGAAAACGCATCCAACCAAAAGGCCGTCGAGGCCCTGGAGCAGGCCCGAGAGTATTCCAACAGCCTGTCCAAGACCGAGCTCCGCGCCATGCGCCTGGTGGCAGAGACGCAAGAGGGCTTGTCGATTCCCGACTCCCTGCAAGATATCACCCTCAGCAAAGACGAGCAGAAGCTCTCCAACGGCGAGAAGCGGGACCTGGCAAGCAAGCAGGTATCGGACGAACGGTACATGCGCCAAAAGCTCGACATAAAGAACCAAGTGCAGGAGTCCTCCGACCTTCTCATCGAGACGCTCAGGGACGACCTTGAGCGCTGTAACGCCGCGCTGGACGCACAACTCACCGCGCTGCGTGTGGGCATTATCCTGCTCCTGTTCGTGCTCGCGTTCGTCATCCTGTCCACGACCATCACGATGCTGTGGCCCATGGCCGTATATGAGCAGAACATTCGCGATGACCAAGCGCTTGACCCCATGGGCGCCCAGGAGCTGCGCTACCTCACCGCCGCGTACAACGACATGTACGCCCGCAACCACGACCGTGCCGAGTCACTCAGCTATGAGGCAAACAACGACGCGCTCACCGGCGTACACAACCGCGGCTCCTTCGACAAGCTCCTCTCGCAAAACAAGAGCAGCTGCGCGCTCATCCTGGTGGACATCGACTACTTTAAGAACTTCAACGACGAGTGGGGCCACGAGATGGGCGACGCGATTCTTGTTGAGGTCGCGGCCACCCTGTACGCGTCCTTTAAGTCGACCGACCATGTTTGCCGCATTGGCGGCGACGAGTTTGCCGTGATCATGGCCGACGCACACCCTAACTTGCGCAACGTTATTGCCTTCCGCATTGAGAAGGTCGCGACGTTTTTGCGCGACACCTCAAACGGGCTGCCCGCCGCCACCGTTTCGGTGGGTATCGCGTTTGGCGAGCTGGGATGTGCCGAGGACGAGCTGTTCAAGCGTGCGGACAGCGCGCTGTACGAGGTAAAGCGCCGTGGCCGAGACGGCTATGCGTTCTATGGGGAGACGTAACGAGTCACACGCGGAATCGCCCGTGCCCAGGCCTCCCAACATGTCTGCGGAGTTTGTTGTAACTGGGCCTTTGGCACCCCTGAGCAGGCAAAATGCGATATGCTCAACTCCTATACCCTATTGGAGCCAACTCGAAGGGCGCGCGACACTATGGACATTGATCAGATTCAGCACGAGGACGACTTACTCATCGTGGAAGATGCCGCGCGAGCGGTTGAGGAGCACGAGCTCATCGCCTACTATCAGCCCATCGTGGACGCGGGCGCCGACGGCGTGGTTGGCGCCGAGGCCCTGGTTCGCTATACCATGAGCGACGGAACCATCGTTCCGGCCGGCTTGTTCGTCCCCGCCCTGGACCGCACGGACACCATCTTTGGCCTGGACTGGTACATGGCCGAGGAGGTCTGCGGTTATTTGCAAGGGACGCAAGGAACCGCCGCCTGCGTTCCCGTGTCGCTCAACTTCTCCCTGCGCCACGCCACCATGGGCGACTTTGCCCAAACCCTCGTGGACACCCTGCAGTGGCACGGCGTGGACCATGGACAGGTGCGCGTGGAGCTCGACTGCGCGGCGTTGCTGGCACAGGACGCGCCCGTATGTGCCATGGTCGCATCGGTGGAGGCGAAGGGCTTCCACGTGGTGGCCGACAACTGCGCCATCAACGCAAACGACCTGCGCACGCTCAAGGAGCTGGGCGTTTGCGAGGCAAAGCTGTCCCAAGCGTTTTGGAGCGCCCAGTCGGCCAATTCCCTAGCCGAGCTGGTTGATGCGGCGCGGCAGCGTGACATTGAGCTGAGCGCGGGCGGCGTGGAGGACGACGAGGACAGGAAGGCGCTGCTCGCCGCGGGCATCACGCGCATGCAGGGGTTCTTCTTTGCTCGGCCCATGGACGGCGACGCGCTGCGGGACTACTGCAAGTAAGACTTGCTCTGGTGCACTATAAGATAACGCGTAATACTTGCAACTGGTCCCTGGGGGATGACCCAATGAGCAACGTGGATTCTTGGCAATTCGACCTCGAGGGCTACATACGCGAGGCAGAGCCCGATGCAGTCAAACGTGCCAACGCATGGCAGACCGCCATTGGTTTGCAGGCGGTGGACGGCCTGCCCGTCTCCAACTATCTGCTTGGAACGGCGGCCGAGCATATCGAGGGCAGCATTAGCATTGACGAGGCGCAACGCCGCGTTATGGACTACTATCAATCGCGTGAGAACCGCCACAACGCGGAAGCCGAGGCCACCAAGGAGGGCGATGTGGTGTCCAGCCGAATCGCTCGCATTTTAGGCGAGCACGCATTTGTCTTCTCACCGGTGCAGCTCAAGGCCATCCATCGTGCGCTCTTCAAGGGACTTCTCGCCCAAGCCGGAGAATACCGCGGCTTTAACATCACCAAGCACGAGTGGGTGCTGGGCGGTGACACGGTGCTGTATGCCCCAGCGAACATTATTGGAGAAACGCTGGACTACGACTTTGAACAGGAACGACGCTTTGACTATAGCAGGCTCGAGCGCACTCAAGCGCTACGCCATGTGGCTTCCTTCGCGTCGGGCATATGGCAGATTCACCCATTCTGCGAAGGAAATACCCGAACAACAGCGGTATTCGTTATCAAATACCTAGGAACCCTGGGTTTTGCCATAGACAACGATCCGTTTAGGCAACACTCGTGGTACTTTCGTAACGCTTTGGTGCGCGCAAACTACGAGAACCTCGAGCGCGACATACATCCCACTCAACACTATTTGGACCTCTTCTTCGACAATCTCCTGCTTGATGGCAAGCACGAGCTAAAAAACCGCTATCTGCATGTTGACTGGGCAGATGCGCAGCGTTTCCAAGAGGCCTCGCGCCGAGTGTGGCGGGTCGGCGCGGCCGCGGG
>JAUMWL010000013.1:0-16156 GCA_030529665.1 Coriobacteriales bacterium | reverse complement strand
AAAACGCTTTCTGCATGTTTAATTGGCAGATGCGCAGCGTTACCAAGAGGACACCGACCAAGTCACCCCCGATGTCTCCCCCCAAGTCGAGGCACTTCTTAAGGCTTTGGGTGCCAACGAGCTCTCAGCGGCAAAGCTTATGGAACGGCTGTCGCTCAAAGACCGAAAGAGCTTTAGGGCACGCTATCTGCAGCCAGCGCTCGATGCAGGCCTTATCGAGCGCACCGTACCCAACAAGCCCACCAGCAGGCTGCAAAGATACCGACGGACTGGTCGCCAATTCCCATGAGAAATAGCAACGCATGGCCTTAGCCGCACGTTTGGACATGTGTCGTAATCACACGCCAGCGTCCGACGCCTCTTCAGCCGTCTACCCGGTAACCCTCACCGAGAAGAGGTACATCATCTCCGCAATTTCGCGGCTGCTGATGGGAAAGTCCGAGTTCACCCATTCGCGCAGCATGCCAACCGTTCCGTTGGCAACATAGAGGTTCGCATAATAGGAGGTCGAGCCGTCTTCGCACCCAGGCTCGGCGTACTTGGAGCAGATAAGATCCTTGAGTCGGACGGCGAAGTCACTCGACGCGGAGTCGCCGAGCAGGACGCGAAACCCTCGCTCGTTCTGTCTCACGTAGTCAAAGAAGGCAGTTGTCTCCGTGAGGAGCTGTTCTTCGTCCCAGGTCTGTGGGTCTCGGGAGGGAGTGGGAATCCAATCAAGATAGTCCTGCTCGAGGTCCCCGAGCAGGTCGGCCGGATCCTTGTAGTACTTGTAGAACGTCGAGCGGTGTATGTCGGCGGTATTGCAGATGGCCGTCACGGAGATGTTAGCCAGCTCCTTTTGTTCCAGAAGCTCCATCAGAGCATCTTTCATAAGGCGTTTGGTCATCCGCACGCGTCGGTTCTCGCGTTGTTCTGCCATGCCTACCCCTCACTAATTTGCGGGATTCCTCGCTCGTCGTTGTCTCTGCGACAAACTGTTGCGCTGTAGCAGTTACCCTATGCCATGCCGGAATCGTTGTCAAGGAATCACAAGCGGTCCCGCGAGACGGGGGCGCGTCTCGCGGGACCAAAGGGAAGGAGCCGTCCGCACTTCGCTTGGCATGCCGAGCGAGGCGACGTGGGCGATGCGTCTATTTTAGGTTCCTAAAGTCATGGCGTCACCCCCGCATCGGCACGCGGTTGGTCAACATCGAATAAACATACAGAGGCCGCCACGCTCGCGCCTGGCGATCAGCTACGAACGCTGGGCCACCACAGGCAGCATAACGGACAAATCGAGCGTCTCGCCCTCCTGCTCGTACGACGTCATCCCGCCGTGCTCTGCAGCAATGGCGTCCACATACCTCAGCCCGTTCTCGCCGCGCAAATCCACCTGCGACTGACACGGTCCTGTCACCTGCACAAAGAACTGCCCCGCGCTTACTTTGGATCGCACGACGATGGCCGCCCCTGCGGGCAGCGCGCGTGCGTCCGCCAACGCTCGGCACTCTTTGAGGGCCTTGTCCATAAGATACAAGAAGACCGCGCCAGCCACGTCGTCTGAAACGGGCAGCTCCACAGGTAATGCCACATGCGCCTGGAGCTCAACGCCTGCCGCCTGGCACTCCGACTCCTTGCTCTCGAGCAACGCAGACACCATGACGTTGGCGCATTTTGGCGCCACGGCGCGCGAGGCAATGTCCACGCTCTTGTTAAGGTGCGCCTTGAGCGCCGTCAGGTCGCCGCGATCGAGGGCCTCTTGGGAGTCCCTCAGCTCGGCATCCACGTTTTGCGCGAGTCGCCGGGTAACCTGGTCCGTGTGGGCCAACCGCTCCCCATACTCCGCAAGCGACAACGAAATCTGTGCAGCGGCCTCGTCTTTGTAGGCCCTCTTAAACGCCTCCGCCCGCCGTATGGTGCCGTAGCAGATAGCCACATCCACTATGGCGCTCATAATCGTCAGCCCAATGTATATGGGTCCGGGCTCGCCACCAGCTACCCATGCGGTATACACGAGGTAACTCACTTGCGCCACGAACAGCAGGCAAAAAGTTGCGATTATGGCAGATCTTCTGGTCCTCATGCTTCGTCCCCGGTATCAGGCCTATCGCTTGAGGTGTTGGTGGCTTGGCCCGCTTGATCGCGCAGGGCGCAGAGATACGTCTTCGCACCCTGCGTGTCGCCTCGCTCCACAAGCTCGCATATGGTCTCGGCCTTGTTTGCCAACACGTGATGGAGTCGCCGTGTGGCCGCCGCCCGTTTGGTCGCGGCATCGATTTCGGCTCGAACAAGCTTTGACTGCTCGTCGGTTAGGGCGCGCTGGCTTTCGTGCCGAGCCGTCTGCACGTCTCCGCGAAAGAGCGCCACCGAGGCGGCGCACAACGCAAGGACGAGCACGTAGTATACGCAGGCCACAATGCCCAGCCTGAGGTCGCCCCCGTAGGCTTTGTTTCCAGCAAGCGTGAAGCAGAACACGGTTATGAGGTACGACCACAAGAGCAGGAGTACGAATGGGGGCACGAGGGTAATGTCCTTGCGTTTCTCCCAACGTGCCACCAATGCAAGGAGCACTTCCATAAAAAAGGCTGTGCTGGCGACGGAGACAAACAAGTTAATCAAAGCGGACGTGGCATTGGCGTACCCCATGTTTTCCGTTACGGATGCCCCATAGATTGCCAAAAGCATGAGCGTGAGCGGCAGGAGCGAGAGCATCATTGCGGTAACTATAAGGGCACAGCGCAAGACGCGTTGCCTGAGCGGGCCTCGCGAGCAGGCAATGGGCAACACGAGAAACACAACGGGGCCCATAACGACCGTTCTAAACAAGGGAACTGCGAACAGGGCATCAACAACGATGGCAACGATCATGCCCGCAATGCTGAGCACGCCAAACGCAGCGTTTGAACGCATGTCCAACAGCTTGCAGTACGCACGAATGAGTATCAGCTGAGTCACGAGGCTGGCCAGGAATTGGATTGCTTCGTTCACGGCAGGTCCTAGCCTTCCTGCGTGGCCAAGTAGGTGAGCAGATCACGCTGTGCCGTGCGCGAACGCCTCCTGCTCACCGGAATTACCGTGCCGTCGTGAAGCCGCGCCTCCGTCTCCTCAAGCGCACTCACATAGGCCAGGTTTACCAAATAGCTGCGATGACACCTTGAGAAGTGCGCCGGGAGCTGCTCTTGCAAATCGTCAAGGCGCGCATAGGTCGTGTAGGTGGTGTTACCGCAATGGACACACACCTTGCGCAGGTTGCTCTCGAGGTAGCGGATAAGATTGGCGTTGACGAGTCGGTGCTTGTGCCCACACTTAATGCGAAGCATGGCGGGCCTTGATTGGGGCAGAGCTGCATAGGCTCGCTCGAGGGCTTCGTGCAGCTTGCCGGCATCGATGGGCTTGAGCAAAAAGTACAGATGCTGGGTTGCGTACACTTCGGGCGCCTGTCCCAGGTCACCGCTGGTATAGATGATCTGGGTGCCGCTGGAAGGTGGAAACAGCTCCCGCACAACGTCAATGCCAGACGGCTGTCCCTCGGGCATGGTGATGTCCACGACAAGAATGTCTATGTGCACCCCCGACGCAAGGATGTCCTTGAGCTCGCCCAGACTTGCCGCTTCCAGGATGGTGCGCGTGCCGTCCTGCGGCGCCTCTTGCTCTATGAGCTGATGTATGCGAGCAAGGTATGCTGGCTCGTCATCAAACACGACGATGGTTGCCACTAAGCGCTCCTCCTAACTGGCGTGTAGACGCGGTGACAGAATTGTAGCAACCAAATATGACAACAACGACGCCAAATCTGTCGATATTACCAATGCCAACAAGGAATACCGAGTGCCCGATATACTGTGTTATTGGTATTGCCGACTATGAGCCGTTGGCGGACCATCCCTTCCCAGACATGCGGGCGTGCCGTCACACGTCCGCATGTCTTTATTTGAGAAAAGGGGTCAGACCCCTTTTCTCACTTGCCAGCGCGCAACGCGTTGTTCGTGCTTCCCGGTGCCGCCGCACCCTGAGGCAGAATCGCGATTTCCACGGCCTCGGCACGCCTGCCCAGGCCAGTGGTGCCAGCCGGGTCGCCGTCGCACGCCCAGCCCGACCAGCCATAGGTCTGGCTGTGGACGCGGTACCACACGCTCATGTGCTCGGCGAGCTCACCGGTGAGGCGAATCTTCACGGCCTCGAGGCGCTTGGACTTGCCGGTGGTCCCGGCGCGCGCGCCGTCGGCCACCTCGCCCGCCCAGCCCTTGCCCTGGACGTGGGCCTCGTAGGCGATGCCGCCAGGGTAGGCATCGGTTAGGGCCGCGGGCACAGACAAGGTAAGGCACTCAAGGCGCTTGGACTTGCCGGTGGTACCAACAATGCCGGCGCTCTTCTTGCCAGTCCAGCCAACGCCCTGCACGTGCGCGTTGCCCGCGGCAACCGAGCGGAAGGCGGGGGCGTTGGCGTCGTAGTCGGCGGGCGTCTGGCCCGCGGGCAGGACCACGACCTGGTAGGTCTCCACGCGCCTGGACATGCCCGCCGTACCCGCGGGAGCGCCGTCTGCGGCCCAGCCCAACCAACCAAAGGACTGGCTATGCACGCGGTACCACACGCTGTTGTTCTTGGCGCGCTCGCCGGTAAGGCGAACCTGGAGCGCCTCGACGCGCTTGGACTTGCCCACGGTGCCGGACTGGCCACCGTCTGCGGCCCAGTCGCTTTCCCAGCCAATGCCTTGTACGTGGCTACGGTACTCGATGGAACCAGCGGTTTGGTCGGCGAGCTTGATGGTGAGAGCCTCCAGACGCTTGGACTCGCCTGTCGTGCCGGCCGTGGTGCCGTTGGATCCGGAGGGCGCGTTCCATCCGTAGGTCTGGCAGTGAGCCGCGTACGTTACGTCGTTGTTGGTTGCGGGCGGCGCGGGCGGTGTAGGCGGATCAACCCGGGGCGTGATGCTAAAGCTCGTGGTGATGTGGTCGTAATTTGTTAGAGGTTCATAGGGCGTCCAGCTTTTGCTCGCATCGAGCTTGTACTGCGCGACGTAGTCGCCCACGTCCTTGGGGGCACCCGAGAGCGGCGTACCGTCCTTCGTGAAGTACTCTATCTTGCTCGTGTCGTACTCGTAGGGATTCTCGGCCTGCCAGCCTTCGCTTGCGGTGAGTGTGGCGATGACGGGCGTGCCGTCGAACGCCTTGCTCTGCGCGCTCAGCGTGAGGGTGGCCGTCAGGACATGGGGACACGCCCCGTGTTTTCTCGCATATGGGTGGACAAGTGCATTGATGCACGCAGCCGTGAGGAGGTTTTCCTGATGATGGCTGACTTGCGCCTTGCCGTTGTCATTGAGGTTGATGGCATACTGATAGCAAGGCTGCCAATCGTGGCTGTGCAGTAACCTGGAGGCCTCGCCGCTGGTATTCGGATTGTGGTCCGTACCGGCTTCGTTTTCGCCCTGAGTCCAGCATATGAAGGCGTTTCTGGTTTGTTCAATTGCGTCTTTTGCCACCGCGCTGTCGTACTTGAAGAAGGTGGCGGGGTCGGTCTTCGGATTCTGCGCATCGTAACCGTCAGTAAACCACACATCGGTGCCATCTGCGGGTATGGTGACGCCAATTTGTGGCCCATCGGCGCCATCGGGCGTGGCGAGCTGGCCAGTGATCTGAATCCTCTTGCTAAACTCGGATGAACCAATCAGCGTTCCCTCGAGCTTGACGTTGCACGCCACGCCGTTGCTGCCGTTGCCCAAAATCTTGGGCGATCCCTCGAGGTTGAAGACGTCTGCAGCATCATTCCTCACATAGACACCGGTTGCGTTACCTGTTATTTCGCCCCCAGACATGGTGAAAGTGGCGTAGTCTCTGTCATAATTCTTCGTTGTGCACGCGGAAACACCCGCACCCCCGTTATCGCATATCGTGCCTCCGTACATGGCGAAATCGCCCCCTTTGGCAAGAAGTACACCATCGGAGCCATTGTCGCAAACCGTGCCGCGATACATGTTGAAGAGGGGGAGAACAGGCGGATTTTCGGCATAACCATAAGGAATACGGCATTTGAGGTACACGCCGCCCCGATTATTATCGCATATAGTGCCGCCTTTCATGTCAAAACGCGCCTTACCATAGAGTAATACGCCGTAGCCTGCGCAATCTTCCCCAGACCCGTTGGCAGCCACGCAGCCGCTTATGGCACCATCAATCATCAGAAACGTGGCGCCATATGAAGTGGAGTCAGACTTCTCATTGCCGAGGACCTTGACGGTACTCTCTGTGCCACCACGAATCGTGCCCTTGTACAGCTCAAGGCTCGACGAGTAATTATTGCCATTATCAAAATTATAGCTTGATACCTTTATCACGTTCTGGGCGTTTTTACAGATGAGGGCGCCATCCGCACTACTACTGTAGTCATCTATAACCAAATTGACGCCGACGGTGCTCGTAGAATTGTTTAGCTCGTCACCCTGCCCTGCGTAAATCAGGGCTTCGCCTGCGTTTCCGCTACTCATCGTAAAGGTTGCAGTACAGCCGTTGAGATTGAGTGTCTTTGTGCCGGGCCTTTTTAGAAAGCGTATGGGCTCGCAGTTGGTGACGGTAACGTTATCCAGGAGTGTGAGCGTAACGTCTCTTCTCGTCGTGTCCTCTGAATTACTGTCCGACCAATCAGCGAGCGCCTCCCCAATATTGTTATACGGCGTTCGAGTTCCGTTTGAAGAGACGAATGCCACGGCCTTGGGATTCTCCTGCTGCAAAAGGGCAATCTCTTGTTGCTCCAAGACAACGGCCGACTGTTCCGTGACCGACGGGTCTTCGTCCGTGACCTCTTCTACAACGTCGGCCGACTCAACCTGCACCGAGACCTCGCCCTCGTTGCCCTCCGCGGCGTACGCCATGCCCTGGGCAAATAAACCTACCCCGGCCATCACCAACACAAACGCGATGGCCGCCATACGCCTTGCCCACAACCCTACCTTCTCGCTCATGGCGCCCCTTCCCTTCCACGCGTCTTGAACAATTCCACTCGTTATCCTGCAAATATAGCGCAAAAGGAAGCAAGGGACCCACTTCATGTCCGAGCGGAAATGGGGGACAAGGGAACGCTCCCAGCAACATCTCGAGTGTTTTCTCCCAGCCTCCTCGCTGGTGTGTTCTAATGGTATCCACTACTACAGAGCCACCGCTATCGATGGCCAGACAAACGAGCAGAGGAGCTGAGGGCTCAATGGCGGCAATCATAGTCAACGCACTTGTTGTCGTGCTCGAGGCTTGGGCCATAGGTACAGGGATCTCAATCAACGGGATGCCCGGGAACTTTGTGTTCTACACCCAGTGCTCCAACCTGTTCGGCGCCATCGCATGTGCTTTGTGCCTGGTGGCAGAGGTGCATGCGCTACGAGGCGGCTCAAGGCCGTGCCGTCCCCTGCGTTGGACGAAGTACGCCGCGTCGTGCTGCTTGCTCATGACGTTCGTGGTTGTGACCGCAGTGCTTGCCCCCATGATCGAGTCCGCAGGTCGGCCGGGCTTTTATCTAATGTTCGTCGATGGGGCCAAACCCGTGACCCACCTCATTGCACCGCTTTTGGTAACGGGATCCTACGTCGCTTTCGAAGCCGACCGCGCCATGACTTTGCGACAGAGCCTCATTGGCCTCGTGCCCACACTTGCCTATACGGCGGTGGCCTATCCATGCAACATTGCGCGCCTATGGGATGGCCCATATCCGTTCCTGCAGGTGTGGAACATGCCTCTGTGGGCATCGGTGCTGTGGTTCGTTGTGTTGCTGGCCCTGTCGCTCGCGCTGTGCCAAGTTCCTCGTATTGCCGCACGAGCAGTCCATAGGGACAGGTGAGGCCAACGATGCACATGCTCAAAGAATTCTGCGCCGAGAATATGGAGCTTGTACCTGCGGCCGTCAGGGCTGGCACAAGCCGCATCGAACTGTGCGACAACCTTTCCGCTGGCGGGACTTCCCCCTCGTACGGAGTGATTCGGCACGCCGTGCACTTTGCACGCGAGAAGAACGTGGGCGTTATGGCAATGTGCCGACCGCGCGGCGGGGATTTTGTCTATCGTGACCACGAGCGTGAAATGCTCATTGACGACGTCCGCTGTGCGAGGAGCCTTGGCGCGACAGGCGTGGTCTTTGGCTGCTTAAAGCCAATCGCCGGAGGCGGCCTGACGCTCGACATGGAGCTCGTGCGTCGATTGGTCGAAGAGGCCAAGGGGCGTGGACGCGGCATGGCCGTCGGCTGCGAGCCGGTACAAGTCACCTTCCACATGGCGTTCGATGCGCTGGATTCCGCGGGTCAGCCGCAAGCCATCAATGCGCTGACACAGCTCGGGGTCGAGCGCGTGCTTACGCATGGAGGCTCGCTGGCAACACCCATCGAGCAAAACCTTGCACATCTGCGCGACCTTGTTTCCTACGCAAGCGACAGGATTATCATTCTGCCGGGCGGAGGCATCACCTGGAAGAATGCAGAAAGTATCGCGGCCACCCTTGGCGTGTGCGAGGTCCACGGCACCAGGGTGGTGCGCCTCGAGCGTTGAGCAATAAGCCACTTGTGTACAGTCGCACGCCATGACAGGTGCTGTGTTGTATGATTGCAGCCCCATACGTGGAAGGAGGCGCTCGTGGCACTTACGTTGTGCAACCAATCCGCCCTCGATGTCACACGTACGATCAGGGCATTGGGAACAAATCTCCAGGAAGCAGACTACGTGAAGCTCAGGCGTCCGTTCCCCTGGGCGGGAAAGCGATGGAGCGCGCAGAACTTCTCGCCATCCTTGTGGCGATGGCCCCCTCCTTCGCCCAACCGGCCCCTGCACGTCTTGGTTCCTGACGACAGGGGCCGAATGCGCGGCTCAGGCATTTGCTGTCACACGGTATGGCATGCCTTGCCCGCACACTCAATCTGCTGGCTGGATGAGCACGCGTCTATGGTATGTCCAGAGCTGTTATTCTTGCAGATGGCGGAACGTTTTTCTCTGCCCGCGTTGGTTATGCTGGGCTACGAGCTGTGTGGGCATTTTTCGCGAGATCCAAACGACCCGCTTGTCGGCCCTATATGTGACGACCTCCCCGCAGCCACAAGCGTCGCGCGTATTGAGCAATACCTTTTGGGAGTCAAGCGATCCAACGGAATAAAAAATGCGCGAAACGCTTTGCGCTATGTCTGTGACCATGCGATTAGCGCACCAGAAGCGGTACTCGCAACGGTGTACTCGCTTCCACCGTCTGAGTTTGGCTATGGGATGGGGCCGGTAACGCTCAACGAGCGCGTAAACGTGGATGATTCGGACGTGCGGGAAAGCGTGCGAAATCGGTACCCCGACCTGTCGTTTTCGTTCGCACCTCTGGGCATTAACTATGACGGCCATGACCACCTTGATCTGGATGGTCTTGTAAAGACTGCGTGGGCGGCAGCACTTGCGCAAAGGGATTCGCAAGCCGAAGCGCTTGAGGCGCTAAGGGAAAAAGCGGCCGCGGTGAGGGCGAAGGTGGTAGACGACAACGTGCGAAATCGCCAGTTGGCGTCGCGCGGTAGGATTGTGTTCCCTGCCACCAAGGAGGATTTGTACGAACCGGACCACTTGGACGCCCTTACGCGTCAAGTATTGGGTTGTGTGCGCGAGGTGTTTGGTATTGACACGTCCGAGTACGTAAACATGCTTGATGATACGATGCTCAAGCGTGAGCGTCATGCCCTAATTGACTCTTTGCTGTCGAAGGGCGTGTCCAGAGGCTCGTCGTACGGTTCGTGGTGAGGTTAACGACAGCTCGTGCTGCAATTTAGTGGCCAATGAATTTTGTCCATTGAACCGCTATCTGGTGTTTTTTAATAATTGATGTATTCATTGGTCACTGTATAAAATACACAGTGACCAATGAATACATCAATTACGGTATATTCCCAGTTGTTGTAACAGAAGGATCGTTTTATTGGCAACTAATGCTGAGGTCATCCCCATGAAGCGTAGGTAGGAATGTGAGCTGGCCGCATGGACGCCGCTTCACCGGCCATTCGGGGGTCTCTTCGAGGGCAAGTTCGAACCACGTGCTACAGTCTTAACACGGGCAAACAGAAGTCAAGGAGAGTTGTATGCAGTACGAGATAGTTGGCGAGCCGTTTCCGGCAGTAGTGTGCACGCTCAAGCGCGGGGAAAAGATGAAGACGGAGAAGGGTTCGATGGTCTGGATGGACCCATGCATGTCCATGGAGACGACGGGCGGCGGAGTAAAGAAGATGTTCAGCAAGGCCTTCTCCGGCGAGTCCATGTTCCAAAACATCTACACCGCACAGTCCGACGGCCGCATCGCGTTCGGGTCCAGCTTCCCCGGCAGAATCCTGCCGATCACCATCAAGCCAGGTCAAGAGTTCATAGCCCAAAAGATGGCCTTTCTCGCATCCGAGATGAGCGTAGACCTAGCCGTACACTTTAATCAAAAGCTCGGGAGGGGCTTCTTTGGCGGTGAGGGCTTTATAATGCAGCGCCTGAGCGGCAACGGCATAGCATTCTTGGAATGCGATGGCTCACTTGTGCGCTACGATCTGGAGGCTGGACAGTCCATGGTAGTCGACACGGGCAACGTGCTTGGCTTTACGGGCAACGTAACCATGCAGGTCGAGAAGGTCAAGGGCGCGAAGAACGTCATGTTCGGCGGCGAGGGCCTGTTCAACACGGTCCTTACCGGTCCGGGCACCATCTTCCTGCAGACGATGCCGCTCGCGACGGTTGCCGACGTGATTGCCACGCATATGCCAGTACAGGGCTAATCGGGGAACCCCCACCTGCTTACGTTCGCGTCCGTTAGGGAAGAGGGACCTCTTCCCTAACGGACGCGCTCTGCACTGATACGACGTCAAACGAAAGGGACCGTCCTCCCCTGCCATTCTCACGCTTTCGTTACCCGCCGAATGGCCACTCCCCGCGTGCCAGAGCTTGGAGTGCGATGCCAACAGCGTCATCGACATCGGCGCCAATGTGCCAACGGGCAGCGCGGATTACCTCGGGATCCGCATTGGACACCGCAACGCTGTTTGGCACTGCCCGTATAACCGGCAGATCGTTCTCGCCATCGCCAAACACACAGACCTCATCCCACCCAATCCCCAGTTCATCCACGAGCAAGCGCAGGCCCGTGAGCTTGGTTATTCCGGCGGGAGTTATATCGATTGTGGGCGACGTGGGAAACGGAAAGACGAACGCCAGCTCGGGAACCCGCCGCTGCAACTCGTCGCGCAGGCGTATGGCGTCCTCACGTTCAAGCGAAAGGTGGATGTTCGTCTTAAGGAACACGCCGTCTGGCACGTGCGAAGCGCAATGGCAAAACTGCGCGAATGCCTTTGGATAGCGAAGCATCTCCTCGCGCGTGATGCCCACGCAGACGTCGTGGCCGTCCACCTCGTCGTCATACACCGTAAGGGCACAACCCTCCCCGCCCAAGCTGCGAACGATGCGCGCCACCTCTTCCAAGGCATGCTTTGACGGCGCTTCCTGCAGGATGGTTTGGCCACGTAGCCGCACTACCTGCCCGTTCACGAGCACTCCTGTGTCCCAGCAGTCCGAGGCATCGCCAAACATCTTGCGCATCCGCCCCGTTGTACGTCCTGTAATTGGCCCAGCCAGGATGCCCGCACGGTTGGCCGCCCGAACGCCTGTAATGGAAGCCGGCGAAGCCATTGCCTGCCCATAGGGGATGAGCGTGGAGTCTATGTCCGCAAGCGCAAGTCGAATCATGGGCACTACCGTCCTTGACAAACATGGCAGAAAGCGAAGGGTATGGTTATAAGCATACTACCCTAGCGGGCAGGCGAGACGCTCGCAACCAAGGGCATTAACGTGTACCCATAAGGATGCCTACAGGCTGTTTTTCACCATGTACTGGACAACGTCGGCACAATGCTTTGCCGCCTCGGCCTGGAACGTCTCGTACTCGACTTTCTGCGACCCGTCACTCTTGTCCGAGATGGCGCGGATAATCACGAAGGGCGTGTTGTTGAGATAGCAAGCCTACGCGATGGCGGCGCCCTCCATCTCACAGCAGAGGCCACCGAACTCGGAGGTGATCGCGTCCTTCTGTTCCGACGTCGCGATAAACTGGTCACCCGTGCACACTCTTCCCTCGAAGACCTCTACGTCGGGAACGGCCTTACGCACGGCATCGACGGCTGCGGCACGCAGCTCCGCATTTGCGGGAAACGCGACGAGGCCGGTGTAGAGAATCTCGCCACGCTTGTGGCCGATGGGGGAACAATCGTAGTCGTGCTGGACGGCGTCAACGGACACGACGACGTCCCCTATGTTAATGCGATTGTCGAGCGAGCCCGCCACACCGGTGTTGATGACTTTTGTGCAACCAAACTGGTTGATGAGAGTGTTGGCGCATATGCCGGCGTTGACCTTGCCCACGCCACACTTGACGACCACCACACGTCGGTCGCCCAGGGTCCCCTCGCAAAATTCCATCTGGGAGACGGTGGTGGTGTTCTCGATTTTCATGGCGCCCTTGAGGGAGTCAACCTCCGAATCCATGGCACCTATGATGCCGAAGGCCTCCTGAGTGCCAGACGGCTCGCTGCCGGAGCACCCCACGAGTATGACGGACAGAGAAACGGCAGCGATGACTACCAGTGCGATTTTCTTCCACATGGTTACCTCGATTGTTGCTGGGTCGGATGGTACGCAGGCAATACGGGTGCGATGGCTTCAGTATACGATAAGACCTGGCCACTGAGCGAGCGACGAGCGCCGTGAGGAGCGTGCTCTGCCAACTCGGTTATCCTGTATGGTGAACGAGCATTCACGAAGCGAGTAAAGGTAGGAGCCAGCTCAATGAACGTGTACGACTTTGATGGGACTATTTTCCCCGGCGACTGCGCGATAGGCTTCGCGTTTTGGTGCATGAACCGCCACCCGAAGCTGTGGTTCACGTACTTCCCCCGCGCCATCGGGGGGTTCATCCAGCACAAGAGGGGAAAGATGCCGAACTTCCGCTTGCAAAGCGCGATGTTCAGCTACCTCACGCAGGTCGACGACTTCGACGAGCAGATAGAGCGCTACTGGGACAAGAACGAGGGGAAGATTGCCTCGTGGTACCTGGAGCAGCAGAGGCCGGACGACCTCATCATCAGCGCCTCGCCGGCCTGCATTATCGGACCCATCGCGAACAGGCTCGGCGTGAACTACGTGGCGACGGAATACGACCGCGAGTTCGGGGTATTCGTGAATAACCTCATGTACGCGAGGGAAAAGTCCCGGTACATAGTTGACCAGGGTTTTCCCGTGATCGATAACTTCTACTCGGACTCCCTCGCGGACACGCCGCTGGCGCTGTGCGCCGAAAAGGCCTATTTCGTAAAGGACAACGCGTCCACCGTGGTCGACTGGCCGGAGCTCGACAAGGCCACGAAGGAGAAGGTAAGGAAGAAGATAGACACCGGCTGGAACATCCACCTCGAAGAGTGAGGAATGCAGCGGCAAGGCTGGGCAGCTCAAGAGCGGCATATGGAAGAGGAAAAGTCAATGTATATAATCGTCTATGACTTTGGGACCGGCAATGTGAAGACCTGCCTGTTCGCAATCGATTCAAAAATACATCTCGTGTCTCACTCTACAAAACCCTACGCGCTCTATACCACCGATGACGGCGGAGCGGAGCAGGATACCGAAGAGTGGTGGACGGCTATATGTTCGACCACGCGGGATCTGTTCGTAAACTCAAGCATTAAGCCCGAACAGGTCGAAGGCTTGGCTTTTTGCACACAGATGCAGGGCTCAATTTTCGTGGACGAAGATGGCAGGGCATTAAGACGCCCCATGGTCTATCTGGATCATAAAGGGGTCAAAGAGTTCAATGAATGCATGAGCACGGGTCCCATCAAGGTTTCTGGGTGCAATCTGTTTAAATTATTACGCAATCTTAGCGTAAACCGCATTGCCTCAACCAGTGCCAAGGATACTGTCTGGAAATACAAGTGGGTTGAGAAGAATGAGCCCGATGTTTTTGGGAAGGCCCATAAATGGCTGGATGTTGGCGATTATCTTGCGGCGCGATGCACAGGCAGGATAGTGAGGACTGCTGATTCCGCATTTGCGACGTATCTCTACGATACGCGCAAGGGAAAGGAAGGCTGGAACAGTGGCCTGGTCAAGATGTATGGGATTGACCCAAAGCATCTTCCGGACATCATTGACTGTACAGACAGCGTGGGAGCACTGACAAAAAAGGCTGCACAGGATCTGGGTCTTACAGACGGGGTTCCTGTCTTTGTTGGCGGCGACACAACGTTTACCAACATAGGGACCGGATGCACAAGACCGGGCGACACCTACATATATGTTGGAACGTCAGGCTGGGTAGCAACGACCATGGATTATCAGGCCGTTGACATGAACTCGATGATGGCAGGCGTTATGACCGCAAAGCACGGTTACTTTAGCTATTTTGCACCGCTTGAAACCGGTGGGAAGTGCTTTGAATGGGCCGTTGACCATCTTGCGCTTGATGAGATGGGCGTTTATTCGGATCATAAAAAGATTACAGATATCGATGGTGAAAACTCAAGCCTTTATGATTTCCTCTCAGAAGAAGTCGGTAAGGTTCCTCCTGGAGCAAACGGCGTGATCTTTACCCCTTGGCTGCATGGAAACCGCTCTCCCTTTGAGGATTCACGAGCGGCCGGGATGTTCTTTAACACAAGGATCGAGAACGACAAGAGAGACATGATCCGGGCCGTCCTTGAGGGAATCTGCTATCACCTGCGCTGGCTATTGGAATGTGAGGAGAAGAAGGTAAAAACCTCCAATCCGGTGAGATTCGTCGGTGGAGGCGCTCTGTCGCCTGTTACCTGCCAGATACTCGCCGACATTACTGGCCGAACGATAGAGACCGTCAGCAATCCTCGGGAGGTCGGTGCGGTAGGAACGGCCCTTGTTGTGGCCGCAGGAGTTAAAGGGGTTGATGTGCTGGAACTTGCAAGCCAGCTCGTCAAAGCAAATCATGTCTACGTTCCTAACCACCAGAACAAAGAGGTTTATGAGCGAAATTACAAAGTATTCAAAAAGCTCTATAAGTCCAATGTCTCGAATTTTGGAATACTAAACAGCTAACAAATACCCGACACTACCATCGGTGCGTGATTAGGTGTGGGTTCTGACCTATATGAGTAACGTACGTGAATCATATTGACGTATGATATACGTACGTTACTCATATCCAAGGAGGGCTATCGTGGCGATTGCGACCATATCGGATGCGCAGACCTTTGGACAAGCGGTTAGGACTGCGCGAAAGGAACGAGGACTATCCCAGCGAGCTCTGGCCACCCGTTGCGGATGCTCTCAACGCTTTATCTCCGAGCTGGAGCGCGGCAAGGCCACGGCAGAGCTGGGGAAGGCCTTACGGGTACTGAGCGAGCTTGGTCTCACGTTGATGGTGCAACGAGAACATCCGACAAGGGACGCCCAAGAAGCTGTCGAGCGACTTGCCGCGAACGTCTCGGAACGGCTCACGCGCAGAGCGCACACCAAGGCGTCGCTCTCCGAATTCCTAGGAGAATAGCATGAGGGGTATCATCGAAGACGCTTACAAAGGCATTGTCTCCTGGTGGCAGGGAATGGGCATCGTGACGCGTGAGGAGCTTGCCAATGCCCTTGATGGGTACCGCGTTCGGTTCGCCTACCATTCGGGGAACATCGAGAACCCGGAGCTTACCTACCATGACACGCGCGACGTGTTCGAGGACGGTCGCGTTCGTGGGTTTACCGGTGACCCAAGGACGCTGTTCGAGATACAGAACCTCAAGGCCTGCCACGAGCTCGTCGTGGACGCCTTCGCGAAGCGGCAGCCCCTCGACGAGGAGATGCTGCTCGAAACACATCGCACACTCACGCAGGGCACCTACGACGAACGCAGGTGGAGGGCAGGAGAACGCCCAGGGACGTACAAGGTGCACGATTACGTGGTCGGTGCGGGAGACGTTGGGGCAACTCCCAAAGAGGTTCGTGCCGAGGTCCTAGTACAACGTCTTTGAAATAACTGGACTAAATATCATTCCCATGAGACAATGTTGCCGCCGACGAGAGGAGCGTTGCCCATGGGAAGAAGAGCGAGCGTCATCGAGCTGACGGACGGGGACAGGGAGTTCCTGGAGGCGCAGGCGCGCGCCAGGACCATACAGGCGCAGACCGTCGCGCGTGCG
>JAUMWL010000091.1 GCA_030529665.1 Coriobacteriales bacterium | reverse complement strand
CGAGCTGTGTGGCTGGCCCTGGGAGATGCGTGCTGACTTTTGGAGCTGTGTGGGTCGAGCGCCCCTGAGCGTGCTGTGATTGCGAGCTGTGTGGGTCAATTCCTTTCCTGTGTGCTGTCTTTTCGACCAGTGTGGCTCACTCACCCACACAGCTCGCAAAGTCAGCACACCTCCGGGCGGACTGGCCACACAGCTCGCGCTGACAGCACGCCGCCGGGCGCGATAGCCACACTGGTCGAAAAGACAGCACGCCACCAGGCACACATTCGCACTGACCCGCAGCTCGTGGTGTGGAAAGCGACAAATTCGACCCGGAGATGTCGCAAATCGCATCCCGGTTTTAGTGACAGCCAAATGGGGTGCCATCACGCACTCGGAACCAGCACCCATGCCGCAGACCTGCCTGTGAATGATAACGCTTCTTTGCGCCGACCGGACTCTCTATGTAGCACGTTGTTGACACGACCCAGATATATGCTAGCGTTATATCACAGACTCGGAAGGAAGACGTATGACTCACAACGCACAGCGCAACCAACTGCCCATACTCTTTGTGACCTCTCACAAAGAGCCATATGCGCTATACGACGCCGCCCAACCCGTGGCTTCGTTTGCGTTTTTGGTCCGCGATCTACAAACAGGATCGCATTAGCCTCAGGCGAGAAGAATCGCACAAGGCGCGGGCTGGAACGCAATCCAGACCGCGCCTTTTTTATACACATAGACGCAGCTCCGCCAATTCCCGCAGAAAGGAGAAGAATCATGTTTTTGATAAAGGGAGCCTACTCAACCGCCGCCTGTTATGCCACCAACATCGAGCCCGAGGCGGTGGAGCAGATTCGCGCCATGTGCGACCAGCCCTTCACCGAGGGTGAGCGTGTTGCCATCATGCCCGACGCACATGCTGGCAAGGGATGCACCATAGGTACCACCATGACGGTAACCAACAAGGCCGTTCCCAACGTGGTGGGTGTGGACATAGGATGCGGCATGTACACCGTGGACATTGGATGTGCATCCATAGACTTGCCGGGTTTGGATGAGGCGTGTCACGCCATACCCTCTGGCTTCAGAGTGTGGGATGGCCGCAAGGAGCGCTTTGACCTTACGGAACTGCGCTGCTACCGTGCATTGAGCGACACCAAGCGCTTGGAGCGCTCCTTGGGCACGCTCGGCGGAGGCAACCACTTTGTTGAGGTCGACGTAGCAAGCGATGGCACCCAGTACCTGGTCATTCACTCGGGCAGCCGCAATCTGGGAACCCAAGTTGCCAACCACTATCAAAAGCTGGCCGTTGAGCTGCACCAAGGCAAGGAGGAGTACTTTACTCGACGAGATACGCTCATAGCAGAGTACAAGGCAGCGGGAAGACGCAAGGAAATCCAAACAGCGCTTAAGCAGCTCCACTGGAAGGAACAAGAGCTTGACGCGCCGCAAGAACTCTGCTGGCTCTATGGAACCTATTTTGAGGACTACCTGCACGACGTGGCCATATGCCAAGCGTTCGCAAGACGCAACCGCGAGTTGATGGCCGAGGTCATTTGCAGCCTGGCGCATCTCCACGACCGCGACGCCTTCCACACCGTGCACAACTACATAGACACCGACGAGAAAATCCTTCGCAAGGGAGCTATTGCCGCGCATGCCAACGAGCTAGTGCTCATACCCCTCAATATGCGCGATGGATCGGTGCTGGCACGGGGCAAGGGCAATCCCGCGTGGAACTACTCGGCACCTCACGGTGCCGGACGCATACTGTCGCGCAAGGCGGCAAAGGAGCAGTTGAGCTTGGATGAGTATCGTTCTCAGATGGCAGGGGTGTTCACCACCTCAGTTAGCGCCGCTACGCTGGACGAGGCGCCGGGAGCATACAAGTCGGCGGAAGACATCTTAGGCCCCATTGCAGAGGCAGTTGACATACTGGAGGTGCTTCGCCCCATATACAACTTTAAAGCCTCGTAGGGCGAGCCTAGAGCAAGGGAGGGGGCGCGTTATCAGAAAGCGAGAAGCGCCACCTCCCCTCCTCACAAAGAGCTTTATATAACAGCCATGAGTTCCTGCTCGGAGAAGCCAAAGCGCTCGGACGCCACGCGCATGGCAATAGTGCCGTCACGCACCATAGACGCAACCACGTCCATAAAGGCAGCTCGTTCGTCGGCACGCCCCTGCTTCACGCCTTCCTTCAAGCCTTCCTTCATGCCGTCGGCAAGGCCCTGCTTCATGCCCTTCTCATATCCCTCCAGAATGGCACCCTTGCTTAGATTGCTCTTCTGCATCTATCCTCCAAAAAACAGCTGTACCTTATGCTGACAAGTATAAGGTACAGTTGTTCTATTTGCAAGATATTTCTACGTACAATTGTTTGTTTTATCTAGGCGCTGAACACGCTCCTACAGATCCTCGCCGTTAGATGCAATTACCCGCTGGTACCACCAGAAGCTCTTCTTGCGGCTACGGTCGTACGTACCATTGCCCTCGTCGTCCAGGTCCACGTAAATAAACCCGTACCGCTTGGACATCTCGCAGGTAGACATGCTCACCAAGTCGATGCAGCCCCACGGCGTGTAGCCCATAACATCGCATCCATCGGCGATGGCGTCGGCGATGGCATTGATGTGGTCACGGAAGTAGGAGATGCGATAGTCATCGTTAATGGAACCATCCTCTTCCACCACGTCATGTGCGCCAAGGCCATTCTCCACGATGAACAGCGGCTTTTCGTAGCGATCCCACAGCTCGATGAGCGAGTAGCGCAGGCCTTGGGCATCCACCTGCCAGCCCCAGTCGCTCGTGGGGAGGAACGGGTTCTTTATGCCGGTAGCCAGGTTGCCGCCCACTTTTTCGTGCTGCTCTGCGTCGATGGAGTCCACCATGCTCATGTAATAGCTAAAGCTCACGAAGTCCACAGGATACTGTGCCAAAATGGCCTCGTCATCCAAGCCAAAGTCCACGTGGATGCCGTTGCGCTGCCAGTAGTTGAGTACCCACTGCGGATAATGCCCGCGCGCTTGCACGTCAGCATAGAACATGTTCTCTCGGTTCTTGGCCTGCGCCTTGAGCATGTTTGCAGGGTTGCAGTCGAGCGGGTACGTGGTCGTCTTGGTGAGCATGCAGCCCATGAGCGCGCCAGGCACCATCTGGTGTAGCAGCTTGGTGGCAAGCGCCGAGGCCACGAACTGGTTATGGACGCTCTGGTACACCATCTCCTCGCGACGGTCGGCAGGATAGCGCTCCTCGCAGTAGCCAATGGTGGTCCAAGGATGGCGAAATACGGAGTCGATCTCGTTAAAGGTGAGCCAATACTTTACCAAGTGGCCGTAGCGCGCAAAGCACGCCTTGGCAAAGCGCAGGAAGAAGTCGATTACGCGACGGTCGTACCAGCCATCAAAGTGATCGGCCAGGTACACGGGCTGCTCGTAGTGATGCAGCGTAACCAAGGGCTCGATGCCCTTCTGCTTCATGTACGCAAAGACGTCCTCGTAGAACTTGAGGCCGGCCTCAAGCGGCTCCTCCTCGGTTCCCGTGGGAAAGAGGCGCGTCCACTGTATGGAGAGCCGCAGGGTCTTGAAGCCCATCTCGGCAAAGAGGTCGATGTCCTCGCGCCAGCGGTGATAGAAGTCCACGGCATGACGCTTGGGATAGCGATGCGTGTCGCTGGATGTCTCGGCGGCCTTTATGTCGGCGTCGGTTATGCCATGCAGTGCACGGTAGTCGGTCTTGTCAACATCTGGCTTGTACGTGGTGCAGTCCGCAACGCTAAGGCCCTTGCCGCCCTCGTTCCAACCGCCTTCGTACTGGTTTGCGGCGGTCGCACCGCCCCACAAAAACCCCTCTGGAAAACGCGCCATGCAAGATCTCCTCTCCCGTACCTTGAACCATGCAGCCATGGCCCAAACAACGCATAACCTTCTTTATCAATCCATGGTAGCCACAATTTGGCGTTGGCATGCCAATATAGTTGGCGATTAGGGCAAACGGCATTAAGGCCTGTACGATCCTAACGCGTGGAGGCCCCGGCCAAGATGCGCATAATGGCTCGCGAGATCTGGCTGCGCAGGCCCATGAGCGGCTCGAGCTGTCGCCCGTGCCCAAACGTGCGCGCGTAGGTATAGAGCAAATCGCAATAGCGATACTGCGCCTCCAGCTCAACAAGAGACGCGTCGGCCTGCGGCGTCGCAGGCACCTCAAACTCCAGCTCAGAACCCTCCAGCTCGGCGCGCACCATGCGCAGCCACGTGCGATGCAACTCCTTGTCACGCTCGTCAAACGCCATGGTTGCCAGCGACAAGACCAAGAGCTTGTCATCAACGCTTACCCGACGCTCCTCAGAGAGTTTGGCCTCCACCTCCCCAATGAGCACGAGGTCGCGGTCTATGCCGATGCGCCTAAACGGATGCGGCTGCTCGATCGCCATCCACTGCCTGATGCAGTCCGTAAGCGTCGCATCACGCACAAGCGCGATGTTTGCCGGAATGCCCACGGGAATGGACGTTATGGGAGGGACCTCACGCGCATATCGCCTGCGCATCTCGCGGCGAAGGCGCGTGGACGTGTAGTACCCCACCTGGTAACGACCATACCTACCCGCTCGACCCGCAATCTGCTGAACCTCCTCGGGCCGCAGCAGGCGCGTGGAAAACCCGTCGTACTTCTCTTGCTCGACAAACACCACGCGACGGATGGGCAAGTTCATGCCCATGCCAATGGCGTCGGTTGCCACGACCACGTTGGTCTCGCCGGCATCGAAGCGCCGCGCCTCCTCGTGGCGCACGTCGTGGGGCAACGCGCCATAGATAACGGAGGGCCTAAAGCCCGCTGCCGCCACCTGAGCCGCAACGGCATGCACCGACTTGCGCGAGAAGACCGCCAACGCGTCTCCCGGCTCAACGTCCTTTGGCAGGGAAAACCCACCTTTGTCGGCTCGCAGAGGTACCAAGCGCTCGTGACGCACGACCTCAAGCGTATCCTCGCACAGCGCCACCAGCTCGCTCACCACCGCTTCCGCCTGCGGTGCGCAGCACACGTGAATCTCTTGTGCCGGAATGCCCAGAATGGCCTCCGTCCAATGATGTCCGCGCGTTCGGTCGGCTATCATCTGCGCCTCGTCGATCACGGCCACACTTATGGGCAGGCCAAAGTTTGCCATCTCCACCGTAGACGACACGTGTCGCGCGCCAGCCAGCTCGACGGACTCCTCGCCCGTGAGCAGTGAGCATACGCACCCCATGCGGTTGAGCTCCTCAAACTGCTCGTAGGCAAGCAGCCGCAACGGCCCCAAGTACGCGCCAGACGACGCTGCCGCCAAGGACTTCAATGCATCGTGCGTCTTGCCCGAATTGGTAGGTCCCACGTGCAGGACCACGTGACGTTGCATCGTTCGCGCTAGCGGATAGGCCTCCATGGGCGTTTGGGGCACGTTCTCGCGCACACGAAGCCGCAGCTCAACGGACCTGCGATACTCGGCCTCGTAGCGTGGGTTTTGCAGCAGCTCGCCCACCACCCGATCAAGGAAGCCCTCGCTCTGCACATAGGCCTCTATGGACTTGGCGTCTTCCTTGGCCAGCCGCTCCAGGATTGGCTTGGTAGGGTCAGATGCGCCTTGGGCGTCGTTAACAAGCCCGCACACGAGCGCGCGCAAGACACGCACGTCATCGCGCCGGCCAACCTCCTCCACTATGGCATCGCGTGCAACGAGGTACACGGGTTTCTTGTCATACTCGTCATCCAGGATGCGCTCCACCAAGCGTGTCGATCGCACCCGCTGGGCCACCTCCCGCTCGCTCGTTACGCCGTACAGGTCAAACGGCCGACGCCTGGAAGAGCCTCGCGCACCCGTCCCCTCCTCATACACGCAGGCATACCTGTGCAGACGCTTGGTGCGCACAATATGGCACACGCGCGAGGCGATGTGCTCTTGCGCAGCCGCAACGGCACCAGAGCTCGCATATGCCTGCGCAAGTGCCTCTCGCATAAGAGAATCGATCGCCGTGCCACCAAGCTTGGGCTTAGTAGCACAATACGCATCGCACACCTCCTGCAGCGAAAGGCCGTCCACGTCCTCCGCCCGGGGCAACTCCCTCGCAAGCCGTGACGCCCAGTACTCGCACAAGAGCTCCCGCTCAATGTCCTTATAGCTCTCCTCGTCGCGCAGGCGCGCATAGCCCATACGACGCTTTGCGCTCTTTGACGCGCCTTTCATGTAGCGCTTGCGCCACATGCATATGGCCTGCGACCGCACGGCGTCTGGTGTTATGGAAGAATCCAGGCACTCAATCTGGCTAAGCCTCCGCCTGAGTGCACGACGAATCGAACGCTCCGTAATGCGCTGCGTCCTTTTTGGAAGCTGACGGACCAGCTCCTCCCAGTTGACGCCACTCGTAGCGTCTCCGCTTTGCTTTTTGCCCCGAGCCAATAACACGCCCCTCTTTGTTGCCTTTGTTCGCTCTCATGGTAGTAGCATGCGCCATACGTTACAAGGGTGTGCGGGCAAAGGGGAGTATCCCCATTGCTCGCCCTTTGCTCGCGCGATTGCGTTTTTTCCAACCATCCGTAACACATCCATCACAAAGCTGTGCTAGAGTAGCGCCAACACACGCAAAGGAAAGGTTTAGCCATGGAGGCTGAAAACTTGCAGAATCGCCGGGACATAGCAAACAGGATTCGCTCCCTGCGCGAAGACAACGAGTTCACCATTGAGGAGATGGCCGAGGCCACCGGTCGTTCCGCCAAGGAATATGCCGCGCGCGAGAGCGGCAAAATGGACCTCACCTTTACCTTTGTATACAAGTGCGCAAAGAAGCTCGGGGTAGACGTTGTGGAGCTGCTTACGGGCGAGAGCCCGCGCCTGCGTCACTACGAGGTGGTTCGCAAGGACGAGGGTCTTGTCCTCGAGCGCCACACCGACTTCCACTACCTCCACAAGGCTCCACATTTTAGGAATCGCTTGGGTGAGACGTTTCTTGTGGACGTGCCCTATCAGCCACAGAGTCAGCACGAGCCCATTCACCTCTCGTACCACGAGGGACAAGAGATGGACTTTGTGCTTAAGGGCCACCTGCGTTTTCGCTTTGAGGATCACTATGAGGAAGTTGGTCCCGGCGACACGCTCTTTTATGATTCCGGTCGTGGCCACGGCATGATTGCCATCGGTGGCGAGGACGCACAGATCCTTGCCGTGGTCTTTGACCCTCAGCGCGAAGACATTATGTAGGCATCGTCCCCTTTCTTGTGGGCGGTGCCGTTAACTCAACACTTCGCAGCGCATTGCGCCCTTGGGGTACGCTGCTGCTTGCAGGTCTTGTCTGCCGCTGAACTGTCATCTGTGCAAAGGAAAATAAACAATGCGTTATCTGAGTGAGAACTATCTGTCCGAAAGCCGCGATCGCAACGGCGAGGTTGCCCATATCTCCCTCCACTACCCCCAGACCTTTAACTGGGCCTACGACGTGGTGGACGACATCGCAACCGTTGAGCCCAGCCGCCCCGCCATGGTGTGGTGCAACCCCGAGGGAGAAGAGCACCACTTTAGCTTTGGCGACATAAAGTACTGGTCCGATAAGTGCGCGAACTTCTTGGTTGCACAAGGCATCCGCAAGGGCGATGCCGTGCTGGTAATCCTGCGTCGCCATTATCAGTTTTGGATCACGGCGGTGGCATTGCACAAGATTGGCGCGCTGCTGGTTCCCGCCACGTTTATGCTGCGCGAGCACGACCTGAAGTATCGCCTGGAGTCGGCTGGTATAAAGGCCGTGATCTGTACCGACGCCGGCACCATTGCCGACGTGTGCGACGCCGTGACACCTAGCTGCGCCGACCTGCAGGTTAAGATTTTGGTGGCGGCTGGCGGTGCGGGCCTTGCCGTGGACGAGGAGGGTTTTGATCCCGCTCCCCACAAGGCGCTTAGCGGCCCCGAGCACATCTGCGAGCTTACGACCAACCGCGAGGGATGGGTGGACTTCAACTCTGGCGTACGTGCGGCGAGCGACTTTTGGGGTCGCATCCCCACCACGGTAGACGAGCCCATGATCATGTACTTTAGTAGCGGCACCTCGGGCAATCCCAAGATGGTCTTGCACGACTACACCTACGCACTGGCCCACACCATTACGGCCAAGCTGTGGCACAACACCGTTGGTGACGGTGGCCTGCACTTTACCATCGCCGATACCGGTTGGGGCAAGGCCGTATGGGGCAAGTTCTACGGCGCGTGGACCATGGAGTCATGCGTGTTCACCTACGACTTTGACCGCTTCCACGCCCACGAGATTCTCTCGCACATAGACGACTACGGCATCACCACGCTGTGCTGCCCGCCCACCATGTATCGTCTGCTCATGCGCCACATGATGCACGAAGAGAAGACCCAGTACAGGCTCACGTCGCTGGTGTATTGCACCACGGCGGGCGAGGCGCTCAATCCCGACCTGTACGACTTTTGGAAGGAGCAGACGGGCCTTACCATCTATGAGGGCTTTGGCCAGACCGAGACGCCGCTTACCGTGGGCAACCTCAACGGCTCTCATCCCAAACCCGGCTCCATGGGCAAAATCGTGCCGCTCTACGACATCCGTATCCTGCGTCCCGACCATACGGAGTGCGAGGACGGCGAGACGGGCGAGATTTGCATCCGCTACAATCCCGAGCATCGTCCTGAGGGGATTATGGTGGAGTACTATCGCGACCCGCAAAAGACGGCCGAAGCCATCCACGACGGCTGGTATCACACGGGCGACACGGCTTGGCGCGACGAGGACGACTACCTATGGTACGTAGGTCGCAACGATGACGTAATCAAGAGTTCCGGCTATCGCATTGGGCCGTTCGAGATTGAGAGCGTGCTGCTTGAGCATCCCGCTGTTCGCGAGTGCGCGGTCACCGGCGTGCCCGACCCCGTGCGCGGCAAGGCCGTGAAGGCCACCATCGTGCTACACTCGGCCTACGAGGGCACGCCCGAGCTCACCAAGGAATTGCAGCGCTACGTAAAGCGCGAGACAGCACCGTACAAGTACCCGCGCATCATTGACTACGTGGACGAGCTGCCCAAGACGGTCAACGGCAAGATTCGCCGCATCGCCATCCGCAAGGCCGACGAGGCCGAGGCGGCTGCCAACATGCACGACAAGCGCGACGGCCTGATCTAGACAATCAATAACGGTCGATGGCGAAAAGGGGCCTGGCCCCTTTTCGCTACTTACTTTACCGTGACCTTGGCCTTTACGGTTTTGGTGGTCACTTTGTAGTTGGCACCACCAGAGGAACGGACCTTTATCTTTATGGTATACGTGCCCTTCTTGGTGCCCTTGCGAACGGTAACCTTGCCCGTGGAGGCATTTACAGTTAGCGCCTTGGAACCAGAGACCTTTTTGTACGTGATTTTGCCCTTTGCACCCTTAACCACGAGCGGTTTTGTTACGACCTTTTTCTGCTTGAGCGTCTTTGCGCTAACGGACTTTGCCTTTGCCTTAACAGAAAGCGGGTTGGCTGCCTTGGCAATGGCAAACGTTGCGGTAACGCTCCCGGCATAGAAGCCCTTGCCCTTTACCGTTACCTTTGCGGTGCCGGCGTTTACGTTGTCTTGGTAGCTCAACGTATAGTCCACACCCTTTACAAAGGTGGCATCTCCGTACTTTACCACCACGCTAGGCTTCTTTGCCTTTCTGTCGTAGGTGTACGACGTCTTCTTTAGGGTCACGTTGGCCTTCTTTAGCGCGCCGCTCTTTAGTGGGGCAAGCAAGCCCAGCGACGAGTAGCCGTCCTTAATCCGCAGGTCCTTATCCAAGAAGCCCCAATGCGCGCCAAACGCGCCTTCGCCATACGAGCCACTCTTCCATGGCTCATCCGCCGCCGCAAACCACAACACTACAGTCTTGGTACTCAGCGACCAAGAGCGCACGGCATCAAAATATGCGCGCGACTGAGCCTCCCCTGCCACGGCCTTGCCAATGGTGCCTCCCGCGGTGGGCCATCCGGTCTCGGACACAACGATCTCTTTGCCAGGACAGCTATTGGCGAGGTTTTGGATCGCGGCCTCAAAGGCTGCCGGCGCTTTGGAAACCGAGACCCCTTCCCAACAAGGGTACGTGTTTGGCATAAGCACGTCGCAGGCGTTGCACACATAGGGATTCTGGACCAGAAGTCCCAAAGTCTCTGACGTGGTAACGGCAACGCAGTCGCCCACTCCAGCAGCGACAAGGGCGTCGCGGACGTAGTTGATGTCTGCCACCAGCTTTTTTGCGGTAAGCTTGTTTGCATACAGCGTCTCGTTGCCCACGCACGCCACCTGCACGTATCCCTTTGTGCACAGGTCAACAAGTGCGTCCATCTGCTTCTTGTCGTTGGTGGAGTTGCCGGTAAGTTGCGCCGTGGTGATTACCTTTAGGCCGAGCCCATGTGCGATGCGGCAAGCCGTGGCCTCCGGACCAGTTGCGCCATAGAACCTAACTGCATTTGCAACCTTGGCCACGCGGCAAAGAAGAGCCTTGATCTGCGACTCGGTAAGCGTGTCGCCAGGACTGCCGCTCGTGTAGAGGCCAACGTTTACGGCAATCCTTTTGCTGGATACCGAGAGCCCCGAACTCTTGACTGGATGCGCATACGACTCCACGCGGTCAGCTGGCTCCACCTCGTAGGCACCGCTTTTCTCACGCGTTATCTTTACGTAGTCAACCGATGCGGCCTTGGCATTGTTGAACCCATTGAGTTCTGGACTGTAGCTTGAGGGAATAAGCAGCACATGGAGGTACCTTGCCGTTTGGTCATTGGCACCACCCGTATCGTATTTGAGCGCAAAGCTTCCATCTGGCTGCACGTCCACATACGGCGTGTCCGCATACGGCTTTACCCAGTACTGGTCGCCATCAGAGATCTGCACATAGAGCGTTACACGATACTTGCCAAAGTCTATGCTCTGCCCCGAGCGGGGTTTTACCTTACCAATAACATACTCCGTGCCCCCATAGTTCGGAATGCAGGTTAAGGAGAGCGTGGGGCCTGTTGCGGAATCTTGCACCACGACTCCCAGATCGTCGTCAGCAACCACGGAGTCGTCCGACTCGCAATCCAGCACCGTAAGCACATCTGAGGGCTCATTCAGCTCTATGGGCGGCGTCTCTTTGGAATCGTCCAGCACCACCAACTCATCTGCATGAGCAGCACCAAATGGAGTGGCGAAAAGTAAGAGTGCAAGTGTGGCAAGAATAACCGTTGCGCGATATCTATAGAACCTCATGCTCACTCTAATCCCTTCCTTCCGGAATCGCATTCGTGCAATATGAAACAGTGCCCCTCCCCTTTGAATCGGGAAGGGACATCGTTGATTAGATCGATTATGCGTAACGATTGAAGTCCTTTACACTACTTGATGCTAAGGTTAAATCTTCCGTTTCCGTTACCCACACACCTTATATATACTGTCTTACCCTTCTGAATCTTCTGCTTTGCATAGTTCTTGCTCACGACTTTGTACTTCACACCATTATATGCTAAAGATTGCCCTGCATATTTCTTTGCGTTTCTGGCACTGAACGTAAGCATGTGGTAGCGCTTGCCTTGATTGGTTTTTACCTTGTAGCCACTCAGCTTCGTCTTAGTTGCCTTTTGGAAGAGCGTCGCTACAACCTGCAAACCACTATTGGTGGTCTTTGCATTACTAACAGTAAAGGTGTATGTTTTCGTCGAAGGCGCCTTGAACTTTATCCAGCCAAATTCCTCGGTAACTTTAATTGTTGTGGTGCCTTTCTTTACAGTAGGAACACTTTCAATCTCTACACCATCCGAGAATGACTTTGCCTTAACGGTCCTTGCGTACGACGTT
>JAUMWL010000090.1 GCA_030529665.1 Coriobacteriales bacterium | reverse complement strand
CGAGCTCGATGGACCTCTCCTTGGCCTCGGCAATGCGCCGGGTTTCGGAGAACCCGACCGTCAGCACGCTAGCGAGCTGCCTGCGATGTATGTCCTCGATCTCCTGTGGCCAGTACTCGCCCCACATGAGGAACACGATTATCGCACCGACGCTCCACACGTCGGTGAGGCTAGATTCTCTGCCCGGCATCGCAAGGTCTCCGCCAAGTTCCGTGCGAGAGCGGTAGCGACCGCCGAACATCTCCGGGGCACCGAAGGGAATCGTCGCGAGCCTAACCCCCGACCCCAGCGCGGTGGCATCTTTCCTGGTCACATACGTCGATGTGCCGAAGTCGATAAAGCACAAATCCACGCCATTCACAAAGCGCTCATCAACGCAGGCATTTCTTATCAGCACGTTGCGGCACGATATGTCCCTGTGCGCCAGCCCTACCCTCTTGAGTTCGCGGATTCCCCTGGTCAGCTCAAGGACTATGAGCGCGGTATCCATTGCGCTCAGGCGCCGGTTCCGCACGTCGCCCGTAATCTTACCGCTCGTTACGAGCTTCGCCAGCGAGACGCCGCGGATGTATTCCTCCACGATGGCGCGGTGCTCGACGCCGTCGTCTTCCACGAGCCTCCCGAATCCGTATGCCTTGGGTACGTAGCGGCTTGGCTGCAGCAACAGGAGCTTCTCGAACTCCGGCTCCGCGCGACTCTCGGTGTCGTCCCTGAACGCCTTGATTACGTACTCGCCGCTTTGGCCAGCCCGCCAAATAACGGCCTCCCCACCTTGCACATGCCGGAGGTTTCCCCGTTCGTCTTCAACGACCGCCCTCCGGACATCCGTAAGCGCGCGCTCCAGTTCCGCTTTTGTCATCCGTATGCCAGTGGCAACCCTATCCACGACGACGGTCGGCAAGAAGTCTCCTCCTAACTCCTCCTAACACAAGGTCGGACCATGCTGTACAGCCATGTTACCGCAATGGCAGCAGTATAATTGCGTTTACCGCTCACCAGCATGTATGGGATGCGTGTGCTGCGGACACCCTCTTTCAATACGACTCGCGAAGCGCTATAGCCGACGCGCGGGAGCCAATCCCTAGGTTCCGGCACTCCAAGAAGGCCTACCACCCCAACGCCACGACAGCTTGCATCCCCAGAAGCCCCTTCATCGCGCGAACTCGGCAAATGTTTGGATTCTTGGCATCCGTATTTGCGGGGTTGCAGTTTTGAGCCGTCTACCTGCGACGATGAGGGGTGCCATACCGCCCGTACGGCAAAACCTGCCTCGCGTTTCAAACACTTGGCGAGTTCGCGCGATGAGCGGGGGTCAAAAAGTGCAAGGGCCGGCCGAGTCTTTCGCGGGCCGCCAACCATGCGGTCCTGCGAAGCCGTTTGACTCCCTGAGACCGTTCGGACCCCCCGCTCGGAGACGACACGTGGTAAGGATGGCTGCGAGAACCGTTCCGCATGATATTCCGCCTGTTTCCAACATGTAAACTACGCAGCACATGCTTGTTTTTCTCTAATAGGCCGACAAAAGCCCTGTTGACGGCAATCGGCAGCCGAGAAACTCGCATGTGCTGCGTAGTTTACAAATCGGTAATAATCAAATGCGCGAGAACAATCCAAAGCACGTGCTGTTGTGGAGAGAACGTGCGATTAGCGGCGCGACTCGGGGCGGATGGCCCCACGGTTCTGGGAACCGAGCAAGCACTCGCCGCGCAGCGGTCCGCATTACGGCCCGGACGGCATGCTCGACACTTCGGAGAGGCTGCCACGTCCCTTGAAGTTCTACTGGATCAGTGTCGCCAGGCTCACCACACGCGGGTAAGGCCGCAGCAGGTAACCTCGCTTGCGCCTCACAGCAGGAGCGCGCGTGTGGCCTCGCGCATGGACGCACCGGTGGTAATCACATTGTCCACGAGCAACAACCTCATGCCCGCCACGTCGTCGATTGCCTCTACCGAACCATGCAGGTTTTTTGCACGCTCTTCACGACCGAGCTTGCGCTGGTCTTGGCCCGTCGTGCGAACAAGCACGTCGAAGAGCGGGATCCCAAGAAAACGTTGGAGTTCTTGGGCCACCATCTCCATGTGGTCAAAACCACGACGCGTGTAGGCGGCAGATGTGGCGGGCACGAAGCAGAGCACATCGATGTTGTTGACGTCGTAGCGCGGCGTACCATCGAGCGCCGGCCAGGAGCTGGCTTCGTCGAGGGCGGTTGCCATGGCCGCCGCATTTACGCCGGCGAGCCGCAGCTCGAAGCGGTCCTTGAGGCAGGCAACCATCTGCGACGCAGTACGGTTGAAGCCCAGCGCGCATATGGTAGCCCGCGGCTCCCATCCACCTTCGCATGACGTGCAGGTGAGCCAACCAAACGGCGCGCCGCACACGGGACACGCCCACCGTTGGGCAATCCAGGGCATGGTATCGCGGCATTGTTGGCACAAAAGCTCACCGGGCATGTCGCACGACACGCAACGAGTTGGCCACAGCAGCTCCTCCGCCGACTCGGCCATACCGCGTAACCGTTTTCCTACATCCATAAGGCTAATCGACGATCCCAAAGAACCGACACGCGTTGTGCCACAGGTCGGCATAGGTCTGGGCCTGCGTTGCCACACCCGCTTCCTCGCGCACCCGCGCCACGCATGTTGCCGAAAAGACCGCCATGGCAGGCTCGCACTTTTGGCCGCGCAGGGGTACGGGCGCCATGTAGGGCGAGTCCGTCTCCGACAAGATTCTGTTTGCGGGACACGCGACTGCCGCGGCGCGAATGTCCTCGCTGCGGGCAAAAGTTACGGCACCGCCAAAGGCCACATGACAGCCCAGTCCTACAAACGGCGCCATGACCTCTGGCCCGGAGGTGTAACAGTGAAGGTCGCAGCCTGCGGCGGGCACACCCTCCTCGCGCAGCACACGCAAGGCATCGGCGTGTGCCTTGGCCTGCTCGTCGCCATCGGCATCGCGAATGTGCAGCTCCACCGGAAGGTTGCGCTCGTGCGCGATGCGCAGGTGCTCGCGAAATGTCGTTATTTGCACATCGGCCGGCAGCTTGTTCCAAGGGCCATAGTCCAGGCCAAATTCGCCCACACCCTTGCAAAGGGGATCATTGAGCAAGCGGAGCAAGCGCTCGCGTACCGAAGGGTCTTCCACAAACATTTGTGCGCCGTATGGATGCACCCCCGCAAGAAACCACGTGCGCTCGACCAACGGCGCAATACCGCTCCAACCTTCAGGCACAGGCGCCTCGACGCCCTCCTGCCTTGCCTGGTCAAGAAGTGCCGAGGCCCGCTCGACCGTACGCCCAAACCACGTCTCGAACTCCAATGCGTCTGGCACGTCATCGGCAGGGTCAACCGGCACGGCAAGCAGTCGAACGGCCCGCTAGCGCCGCCCGTGCGACCGCCAAGGCGGGGTCTACGTGCCGCAGCGGCGTGAGGTGGCCATGCGTGTCGGCAATCGGGGCCAAGGCCGTAGGCAAGTCTACCGGCGCTCCCTTTTTTGTGGCGAACAACGGGACGCGTAGCTGCTCCATCAAGCTCTTATAATCCAATGTGGCTCCTCTCTCATTGCCACACACAATATACGCTTAGACGCGCACACGCAAATGGCAAAAGGGGCGAGACCCCTTTTGCCATTTCGGATAATAGTGTGCCTTAGTTTGCTGAAAAAGTCACAAAAGCCCATATAGCCGCAAAAAGCCCTAAAACTAAGGCACACTGTATAAAATACACAATGTGCCCTGGTTTCCTGAAAATCTCGTCTTTCCTGCGGTTATTATTTATTGAACCAATCCCGTGCGCACTATCTGCCGCAGAAGCAGACCGTGGCCGAAACACCCGAAGGTGTTTCGGCCATTTTTGCTAGGCTTTGGCCCAGGTACCACGCAGCACGCCGGCGTAGGTTACGCCACCCGACTCTCGCATGGGGCGCACCTGCACCCAGAGGCTCTTGCCGGCCTTAAGGCCACTCACGGTGGCGCTCGTCTTGCCCGCGGCCACGTTCTTCCTGGCTACTATCTTGCCGTCCTTCTCGTAGCGGACCAACACGACGTAGCCGGCGTTGGCCTGGGAGTCGGCCTCCCACGTAACGGCAACGGTGCCGGCCTTCTTTATCTTTGCACTCACGCGCTTGAGCCTGCGGAGGTAGCGTCTCGCGACCTTGGACCAGGCGCCCTTGTCCTTCCCCGACACGGCACGCACGCGGAACTGGTAGAGCGCGCCGTCCTTAAGGCTGCCCACCCGCTTGGAGACACCCTCAACAGTCACGGTCTTCCACTTGCCGCCAGCCTTTCTGTACTGCAGCTGGTAGGCCTGCGCGCCGGCAACCTCCTTCCAAGAGGCGGTAAAGGTCGACCAGGCGGCGCTTCCCACAGTCGTGAGCCTGGCCTTGCCAAGGGTGACCCGGAAGGTCGCCGTGGCGGTGCCCTTGTAGTTGCCCTTGCCAGTTACGGTGGCGGTGGCGATGCCCACCTTGTTGTTGTCCTTGTAGGAGACGGCGTAGTCGGCGCCAGACTTGAGCTCCGTGCCGGCGAGCACCACCGACTTGACGTCGGGCTTTTGCGCCTTGCCATCGAAGGTGCAGCTGGTCATCTTGAGCGTGACCTTCGCCTTGGCGATGGACAGCTTGTCGATGACGACCTTTACGCTCTTGGCCTTGGTATCGCCATACCCCTCGTCGCCCTTGACCTTGTACCACACATAGTAGGTGCCGACCTTGGTGGCCTTGGGCACCGAAGCGGAGTACTTGTCTGCCGCAGGCGCGGCGGCGGCGGTCGTCATGGCGTAGAGCATCTTGCCGCCCTCGGCGGTGCCCGCGCTCACGAGCGCCTGCGACGACCCGGTGTAGGCAAGTCCCGTCTTGGCCTTGGGCGCCTTCGTCACGCTCGCCTTGGGCTTCTCCCACTGGGCATAGAGGGTCACGTCCCCGCTCGCTGTTATGCTCGCGCCGTCGGCGTAGGAAGCGCCTTTGCCGTTCGCCTGCGTGTTCCACTCGCGGAACTCGTACCCGCTTCGCGTAAAGGCGTTCTCCCTCAGCTCCGTCTTTTTGCCTTGGACCAGGCCCTGGGGCTCCATTACGCCCCCTCCGCCATTGGAGTCAAAAGTGACCGAACACAGGCTCCCGCCAAGGCTCGACGGCAGGCGGACGTCGCCACCCAGTCCGGCGACCATCGAGGCACCGCTCTCCAAGTCGGCGAGCCGCACCGCCCTCACATCGCTGTGGACGGTCTTTCCTCCGGCCACGGCGTAGGCCACGGCATAGTAGGTCGTGTCCTCGTCGATCTCGCCCCCTTCTGTGGTCATCATTACGGGGAGCATCCAGTTCGTGCCGGTAACGTCCGCCTGTTCCACGGTCACGCCATCGTCGCCCATGAGCTCATCGGTCGTTTTCTTCGTCTTGCTGTAGCGTATGCCCGCCTCCGTAATGTCGTTTCCGGCAGAGGTGGCGATGGCGTTGAATATGATTTGGTCGGTAGTGCGGGTGATGCTTAGGAACGCGGCCACGGGACCCGCCTCGGCGGGCTCGCCGTACACCGCCCCAACGCTCGTGTGGGCGTACATCGAAAGAGCGATGTCCTCGCTATAGGCTATGACCTGACCCGAGCCGTTTGTCCAGTAGCGGAAGCTCTTGCCCGACACCTCGGGGGCGGAGAGGGTGACCTCCTCCCCAAACGGGTATTCGTCGGACATCTCGTCGGAGGCCTTGCCGTCCACGAACACCGTGAGCGTGCTCTTTGGCGAGAATACCAGCGTGGGGTCAACGACGCTGCCTTCTGCCGCCAGAGCGGGGGCACATAGCCACGCGAGCAGGGCGCAGACGGCAAGAAGCATCGTAGAGAGTCTCTTGATGGTTTTCATCTGTCTCCTCCAGTTCACTGTATGGGGTTAGAGGAAGCGGCCGAGTGGTTTGGATCGTTCTTCGTGGCCCAGATTGGGTCGGTCATGAACACCACCACGCTGCCGGCGGGGTCCTTGCAAAGCACATAGCCCATGCCGTAGTAGTAGGCACCCGCGGACGAGGTGTTTAGCGCGAGGGCAGCAGCTCCGACATTGCCGACCACGACGCACTTTTTAAAGAGTGGGTTGGAACTGCCAGAGACGTTTATGGCCTCTTCTCGGAAGACCTTGTTTCGCACGGCATCCACACCGTACTTTTCGATCACGTTATCGGTCGCGGGAACGTAGTTGATGGGCATCTCGGTTCGGGGGATGTACGGGAACATAATGTCCCCAAGACCCGAGCCGCTCCGGAGCTGCTTGGCGTCAATATACCGTATTTGACCGTTACCTCCGGCGAGGAGACCGGCATCCACCACCGAGAGGCCCTTGGGGACCGAATAGGCAAACTGGAACGCGAGGTGGCCACTGTGGATAAAGGACTCGACGCTCAACTCTGCCGCGGGAGCCTTGTATACGGCCCGCAGTTGCAGATCGGAGGGAATGACGAAGGCCATGCAGGGAGTCGTGCCCAGCGTCCTCCAACTCGTCCCGTCGCGGTACTCCCACTTAAAGAATGACCCACCATCCCCGGTCGTCGGGGCACACACGCAAACCACGCTGTCCTTCGCGACCCTCGTGGTGCTCGTCACGCCGTTTACGGTCCTCGTGAGCGTTACCTTGGGCTCGGGCCTCCTTACACCACAGGCGCATTCCCCGTTGGCATTGTAGCTGTGCGCCTCGATCGTGTAGTTGTCGGCGGAGGTGCACATCTTTACGTGGGTGAAATCGCGGTAGTCGTAGTACTTGGAGAAGGCCCCGTTAAAGAGAGGGTCGTCCAGTTGCAGGCACACGTAGCTGTGGACGTGCTTCCATTCTGCCTTGAGCTTGAGGTCGTTGGTTACCTTCGTGTTGGAGAAGTCGAACTCGGTCCCGGTGGAAAGCAGCTGCTCCCGGCCGCCAACCTCCTCCGTCACCCTCTCCGCCACGACCCATCGCACGAACGTGTAGCCGGATTTCGAGGGGGCAGCTGGCGCATTGAGCTGGCTCCCATGTGCGACCGTCGCGCTGGGGACGTTTCCAGCGCCTCCGTTGAGGTCGTAGGTCACCTTGCAGTCGCTCGGCTTCCAACGGGCGGCAAAGATGGTCGTCTCGCCAATGCCGCTTACGTCCACGACACCGTTAACGCTCTGCCTGAGGCCCTCTCCCTTGCCGTCGTCCCAGCCAAGGAAGTCATGGTCGGCCTTCGTGGGATCGGGCACAAGAACGCTTGTGGTGGTGTTTGTTACGAGGAAGTTCTTGGACTCGCCGTCCGCGGCCTTGTAACCGCCGTTGACGCTGTCCCTTTGGATGTCGCCCCAGAGGAAGGAGAGTATGAACGCCCTGGCCTCGCCCCTCACAACCACGGCGCCTCCCTCGGCAAGGTCGGCGGGGATGTCGCTCGCCACGTCTCGATCGGTCAGCTCACTCCACGTGCTGCCACCATCGGTGCTAAACGCGATGGGGAACTTGTCCCTGCCCTGCGCCGCAGTGATCTGGACCGCCCAGCAGTTGATGTTTCCGAGCATTGCGCTGTTGGCCATCCCGCCGCCGTCCTCGTCGCTGGCCATCTTGAACTTTACGGACTCTGGATTGCCGGCAGCCCTGTAGAAGATCGTGTAGGTCTCCCTCATGCCAAACGACGCCGTTACCGTTACGTCGCTGGCGGGCATCACAAACGTGCCTCCGTCCACAGCAACGTTGTTGCCGGCGGCGTCGGTGACCTCGAACTCGCGGAGCATATACCCATCGTCGGGATGCGCGGACAGCGTGACCGAGTCGCCCACGTGCAGGGCCTTCGTCTTGCTCGCCTCAACCGTGCCGCCAGAGCCCGGCTGGGTAAGCGTCAAGGTGTAGTCGATGGCAGAGAACTTCGCGCTCACGGTTACGTTTGCCTCGGGCATCACGAACGTGCCGCCATCTACCTTAACGTCGTCGACGCCAACGCCTGCGCCCTCCTCAGGGGTGACCGTAAGGGTGTCCAACTCGTAGCCGGCCTCCGGTGTGATGGTGGGTGTTATCGTTGCGCCGCAGGTCGCGTTTGCGTCACCGTTCACGGTGCCGTGCTTGAGGCCCGTCGCGTAGGAGATGCAGTTGACGCCATAGGTAACCGATGCGGTCGCGGAGTTGTTATCCGAGCCCGCAACCGTGATGTTGGCCTTGTAGAAGCCAGATTCCGTAGGCGCGTCCGCCGTCTCGCTGCCCCACGTGCCGCCAGTCTTTGTTTGGTACCTCACCGAGTCCGAGAGGTCCCCAAACGCCCCCTCCGGGCTGGACTCCAGCACGGCCGCACCGACGCCCGTCGCGGGCGCCTTGATGGTGAGCGTCGCAGAGTGGTTGCCCTGCCCGTCGTCTAGCGGACAGTCCTCGGCGGAGCAGATCGCCGTAATGGTCGCGCCGTTGGCGAAGCAGGAGAAGACGTGGGTGTGGGGCGGTGGGAACTGAACCCTCTTGTATGTAGCGAGGTCCTGACCTTCCTCGTTCGCCTCGATGGCTGTCTCGTCCATGGTGCCCTCGGTGTTCGACCAGCCAGTGCCAGCAAGGGAGTTCTTCACGGTAGTGCTCGTGTAGTCATCTGACTCGCCATCGTAGAAACCAAAAGCGTAGACGGTTCCTGACGAGACGATGCTCGTTACGTCTGCTCCTATCGCGATCTCGGCTCCGCCGATGCCGCAGCCATCGTTGCCAGAGGTGGTCACATCACCGCCAGAGACCGTCACGTTGCTCTCGGCCCAGATGCCATCGTAACCACCAGTGGCGTCGATGACGCCGCCGGCAATCGTGATGCCCTCATCGCCACTGCAGTAAATGCCGTTGTTGTCGCTGGAAGCCGTCACCGTCCCGCCGTCGATGCTCAGGCTTCCGTCGGCACTGAGGCCGCCCAAACAATACCCTTCGGTCGTGGCCGTGGCCTCGGCCGTCAAGGTGCCGCCGACGATCCGCATGTTTTTACTAGAGTAGATGCCATTATAGGAGCCTTTTGCGGTCAGTTCGCCCTCACCATCGATCGTCAGGTCTCCCAGAACAACAACTCCGTCGCAACCGCTTTTCTGCGGGTCTGCAACCGTGCACTCCAGGTAGTTGGTCCCATTTACAATAAGCGTCAGGGGTTCCTCGGCGGAAATGGCCGCAAAAGATTCCCAAATCGGCTCGGGTTCCTCATCCTCCATCCCCGGTTCGAGGTCGGAATAATCGTATTGCACGTCATACCTATAACCTGCACCCGTATAGCTGTAGCCATTGAGCGTGAGCTTTGCCGGGGTAGGGTCGTCGCCCTCGGTGGCGGGAACATAGCTCACCTTGCCGTCACCAAACACGTCGAGCCTGTTCTTCTCCGTCACCCGCTTGCCGCCGACCCAAACTGGGTACATAACCGGGAACTGGACGTTCTTGTATGCGCTGAGGTCCTGGCCTTTTTCGCTCACATCTATGGCTTCTCTGTCCCCGTAGCCCGCGTAGTCATCCCAACCCGCACCGGCAACGGCGTTCTTTACCACCGCGGGAGATTGTTCGTACGTATCGGGATCGGAGTAGGCGAAGGCGTACTCGTTTCCCATGGAGCTGACGCTCGCACTCTCCCCAATCGTGATCTCCGCACCGCAAACACCGCATTCGAACGAAGCGGTTTCCACGGTGCCCCCGTCGATCGTCACGTTTTTGGTGGAATAGATGCCTGCCCACCCGCCATAGGCACCTACCGCGCCATCCTTAATAACTACATCCTCGCCCTGCAGGGAAGCAATGCCATAGCGCGCAGCTTTCGCCCTCACGGCACCGCTGTTTATGGTCACAGTCCCTCCGGCGCCGATGCCGCAATAGGAGTTGCTGCCCTGGGAGATGCCTGCCACGGTACCGCCGTTGATCTGCAGGTTGCCAATAGCGAGAATGCCCTCGCCATTGGAGCGGGCGGTGAGTTCTCCATCCCCAAGAATCGTGAGGTTCCCAGCAACATGAATACCGTCGGCAATGCTGTCATCGGAATTCGCCGTCGTGGCTTTTATATTGCACGTACCGTTTACGGTGATCGTGAGGCTCTCATTAGCGTAGATCGCCGCATAAGATTTAAGAAGGGTGTCGCCAGAGCCTGTCTCACCAAGCTTATAGCCCTCGCCCGTGTAGTTGTAGCCATTGAGCGTGAGGTTTGCCGGGGTCCCTGAGGAGGCAGGGGTGTAGCTCACTGTGCCATCCCCAAACACGTTGGCCGAATTGGCGCTCGTCACCCGTGTGCCGCCGACCCATATGGGGGTACTGCGTTTCCGCCAGCGCCTTACTCGGCCCTATGCCAAATGCAAGTCCCAGCGTCATCACTAGAACCGCAAACATGCACAGCCTGAGCCTGCGGAGCAACCCCCTCCCAAACGTCCGTTCCCTGATTGACATGTGAACCTCCTCTCCGCGAGCCACGCCCGCACATAAACTCCGGTTAATATACATAATACAATTATTTGAAGTTTTTACGTCGGGCATCGTCAAAAGGGGTGTCCATAGCGCTTTTCGATGGGCGGTGGCCAAAACACCCCAGGGGTTACTGTTTAGGCCAGTGGCCCGCACACTCTGCCCGTATGCTATAGTCAAACGTAAGGTACAGCCCAACAAAGAGGTCGACATATGAGCTCTTATCGTGATCTTGTTTGCAGCAGGCGCGGGATTCTTTGCGCAGGTGCCACCTTGGCATCGCTTGGGCTGGCTTCGTGCGCCAACAGCGGTTCCGGCGACGTCGAAGGAGCCCCAGGGTCTGCGCCTGAGGCTTCCCAGCTTACGGTGGACCCGGGCCACCTTACCATTGCCACGGGCAATCCCGCCTTTGAGCCGTGGGTTATAGGCGACGATCAGGAGTCGGGCGAGGGGTTTGAGGCCGCGCTAGGCTATGCGCTGGCCGAGCGGTTGGGCTTTGCAAGGGACAGCGTAACGTGGGTTCGCACCTCCTTTGAGGAGGCGTACGCTCCCGGCGTCCACGATTGGGACATCAACCTGCAGCAGGTCTCCATTACCGACGAGCGTGCCTCATCGGTGGACTTCTCGCCAAGCTATTTGCGACCCACGCAATCCGTAGTGGTGCGGGCAGACAGCGAACTTGCCCGGGCCCAAGCCTTATCGGAGCTCGCCGGCGCATCCTTTGCCGTGGCAGAGGGGTCTACTGCCTACGACTACGTGCAAACGCTCGTTGCGGGTAGCGAGAAAAACATACGAACCCATGCCGACAACGCGGATGCGGCGCAGGCCGTCTCGGGAGGTCAGGCCGACGCCATCGTTACCGACACCCCCGACGCATACGTAATGGCCAGCTATGGCCAAATAGAGAATGGCATCGCGCTAGGACAGATTCCGGGCTCGGAAGACAAGTACGGCCTTGGCGCAACCCTTGCCAAGGGCTCGATGCTCACGCCTCTTGTTGCAAAGGCCATGGACTCCCTCGTCGACGACGGCACCATCGACAAGCTGGCCAACAAGTGGCTGGCGGGATACATCGACGTTCCAAAGCTCAGGCTCTAGGCTCGTCCTGGCCAAAGGCTAGGATTGCTCAAGACGTGCGGCAAGCCGCACAAAGTCCGCAGGCAGCAAGGTCTCGGCGCGAGAACGTGGGTCTATGCCTGTGGCGGCAAAGGCCTCGTCGAGCGCGGTCTTGTCGTAGCCTTTGGCGCCCATGGAGTTGCGGATGGTCTTTCGACGCTGGGCAAAGGCGGCATCAATAACGCGCGCGACCGCGGCAGCATCGTTGCAGGGCGAATCCGTGCGGTCGATGCGCACCACGGCGGAGTCCACGTGCGGAGGCGGCATAAAGTTGCCGGGACCCACCTCAAAGCGACCCGTAACCTTTCCGTGTAGCGCGAGCTTTGCCGTATAGGCACCGTAGGCCTTG
>JAUMWL010000243.1 GCA_030529665.1 Coriobacteriales bacterium | reverse complement strand
GTAATTGTGTGGGGGACGGCGCGGGATCATCGTGCTCCACGCGCGGCATCCCCCACGGCTACTGCGAGCTGGCAGACGGGACGGGCGCTCCTGGGCCATATGCTGGCCAACCTGCTAAAACCTGGCAATTGGAGCCGAAAGATCTCTTTCGAACCCATGCCTTGACAAGGCCTTTGTGTGCGCGGAGAATCCGAGGCAGCGGCATGCCTAACGAGGGTGGTGGAGGACGATCTCTCCTACCCTTTGGGAGCTAGCCGCCTCAACAGAAACGCGATTGATGCGCTGACCATTTAAGGAGGGCTCCATGAACATGCGGGCGGCGCCAGGATACGTGAATGGTTTTGCACCTATGCTGAACTTGCGCGATTTGGGCGGCTGGATGGCGGCCGACGGTCGTATTGTCCGGCGCGGGTTGCTGTACCGAGGCAGCGCGCTCGTGAACCTTACGGAGGAAGAGCACGCTCGGGTCGACGCGTTTGGCCTGCGCCTAATCCTAGACCTGCGCGCTACGGGCGAGTGCGCGGGAAGGCCGGATTACGTGCCAGACGGTGCGGAGTATCTGCGCGTTAGCGGAATGTACAACAAGAACGGCGAGGAAGTGGACTTCTCGCCCGCAGGCATTTCTAGGATTATGGACCAGATCCAAAGGGACCCGGAGCACTTTCTAAGCGACCTGTATGTCTCCATGCTGTTTGGGAACCCCGCCGTTCACGCACTGGTGGAGCACTTTGCTCGCGGCCACGTGCCGTTGTACTTCCACTGCACGGCGGGCAAGGACCGCACGGGCGTGTGCGCGGCCATTCTGCTCGCGTTGCTTGGCGTAGGCGACGACGCCATCGTGCAGGACTATTTGCTCACGAACGAATATCGCGCGGAGATCATTAACAATCCCCCAGACGAGTTTACCGCCGAGTCTTTGGCCGTTAGTCCGGACGAATGGGCTCGGATGAACGGCGTGGACAAGAAGACCCTCCAAGAAACGCTTGCCGTCATTGACGAGCGGTACCCAACGCGCGAGGACTATTTTGCTGAGGAGTTTGGCATAGGGCCTGAGGACTTGACCGCCTTGCGCGATCGCTATTTGGTGTAGCGGAAGTGGAACACCCTTTCCGGGAAAGGGTGTTCGAGGGCCGGTCCGTTGGGGACGCACGCTGGGCCTTCTCGTGCAAAAAAGTCCAGCTACGGTGCATGTCAATGGCGTACAATCGAAGGCGTCGGTATGCCGACGCCATATGACGCCAGACACGGAAGGAAACAAAAATGCACGCAGTGTCTCCGGGGAAGCCTTTGCCCAGAAGGCCGTTCTCAAAAAAGTCCCCCATCCAAGCGTTCGCGCTATCCCTCGCCCTTGTGGTTTTGCTCGCAGCGCTGGTGCCGTCCACCGCGTTTGCCATGCAAATCTTTGTAAAGACGCTCACGGGAAAGACCATTACGCTCGACGTGGAGCCATCCGACAAAATAGAGGACGTAAAGGCAAAGATTCAGGACAAAGAGGGTTACGCGGTCAGAGCCCAAAGGCTCATTTTTGCGGGCAAGGTGCTTGAGGACGAACGTACTCTGGCTGACTACAACATCCAAAAGGAGAGCACGCTTCATGTGGTGGTACAGGACCCCACCACCATAACCACAGCCGCAGACCCCGCAGAAGGCGGCACCGTATGGGTGAGTCCAGCGGGACCGTATTTTGCGGGAGACAAGGTGACCTTAAAGGCTACGCCTAACGAGGGCTATGAGTTTATAAAATGGGAAATCACAGAGGCAACTGAGGCCGATGTTCCCGAAGCTGATGAGCCTGCGGATGATGGACCCCAGGCCGACGATTCCAAAGACCCGTTTGAGCTGCCGGACGACCTCACAAAACCCGAGGTCATCATTACCGTAGGCGCGGCGGACATCACCGCTACAGCGCATTTTGAAAAGAAGACGCTCTACACCATAACGGTCAAGGAGGCCCAGAACGGCAAGGCGACTGCGTCCGCCGAGACCGCCTACGAAGGCGACACGATTACCCTGGAGGCAACTCCCAGCGAGGGATACAAGCTGTCTAAATTGTCGTATGCCGACGACAAGGGTACCGAGACCGACGTTACCGAGCAAAAAAGCTTTGCTATGCCCGCTTCGGACGTGGTCGTGAGCGCGGAGTTTGAGACCGAGACCAAAACATACAAGGTAACCGTTACCGACGACGGCCATGGTACGGGTAGCGCGGACCCGTCCGAGTGCGAGGCGGGCACAAAGGTTACCCTTACGGCGACGCCCAACGAGGGCTACGAGTTTGCGGGCTGGGTTGCCGACGGCGACCTTACGATTGAGGACAACACGTTTACGATGCCCGAATCCGACGTTAGCATAGAGGCCACGTTTGTCGAGTCATCACCAGAGCCCGAGCCGGAGCCCGAGCCCGCAAAAAAGACCTACACCATTACGTTTAACGGCAACGGCGGCTTGGGAAGCATGACCAAGCAAACGTGCAAGCAAGGTGCCACCGTAAAGCTCAACGCGAATCGATTTGTGCGCAGCGGCTACACCTTTACCGGATGGAACACCAAGGCGGACGGCACGGGCACGGCCTACGCCAACGAAGCCTCGATCAAGCCAAAGTCCGACCTTACCCTCTACGCGCAGTGGAAGCAGAAAGCATCGCCCATGCCCTCGCCCTCGCTGTCACCCTCCAGCCCAGCGCCTGCGTCAACCGTAATGCGCTACTCGGCGACCACAAGAAGCACCACCCTTGCAAGGACGGGCGACCCCATGTCGTTTGCGGCATCCGCAGCGCTTGCGCTCGGTGGTGCGGGCATGCTGCTCGCACATCGCAAGCGTCGCTAACCCGGGCGGCATTCCTGCGGCCGGTCTTTGGATGTCGTCCTGTGAGGCGTCATTCCAAAAGGCCGGTCGCTCCATATGTGAAGTCTGCGTGCGAGGACGCGCTAGGTGGGGACAGGTGGGTAGGTATAGTCGTAGTAATGGTTAGGCCGCACGATAGAAGGGGGAATCACCATGAATACCAAATCCTTTGTTGCATACGCACTTGCGGGGGCACTTGCGCTGGCGCCTTTGGCGGGATGCGCGAATCAGGCGTCTGACAGCAGCTCGGAGGACGCGCAGAGGACCGAGCAGGTTGAGGACGCGGACG
>JAUMWL010000089.1 GCA_030529665.1 Coriobacteriales bacterium | reverse complement strand
GAGACGGCGGAGTCCCTCCGCGGCGAGATCGCCGAGCTCAAGGCCCAGGGCGAGAAGGTATGTGCCATGGCACATACGCTCTCGCAGGCGCCCTTCTGGTCCGAGCGACGCGGGTCGCAGTAGTAGAGGCGCACCTCGCCGCCCCGCTCGCCGAGCGCCCGGCCTATCGCGCCCTCGTCGGAGAACTCGGCCCCGTTGTCGGTGAGGACCGCGCGGAAGACCCTGCGGACGCCCTCGGCCCCGAGCGCCCCCTCGAGCAGCGAGAGGGCGCGCACGACCTCCGCGCACGTGCACGAGGCGAGCGGCAGCACGAGCTGGAACCGGCTCGGGCGGTGCAGCAGCGTCAGCAGGCACGCCGAGTCCCCCTCGCTCCCCATCACGGTGTCCATCTCCCAGGCCGCGGCGCAGGCGCCCTCGCCGAGCGCCAGGAACGCGTCGTGCGACCTGCGCGGGTCGTGCCGGGTCGGCCTGCGCGGCGCCCGCCTCCTGCGGGGCCGGTAGCCCACCTTGCGGCGGAGGTCCATGTTGGTCATCTCGCCGTAGCCGGCGGCCACCCAGCGGTAGATCGTGCTCCTCGAGAGCCCCAGCTCGGCGGAGCTGGCCTCGGCTATCTGCTCCGGCGAGAGGCCCCTCGAGAGGCAGTCGCGGATCACGCCGAGCTTCATCGCGACGGACGCCTCGGTCTCGTCGATGCCCCTCCTGCTCGCGGACGCCTCGGCGTCGGCGGCGCGCTGCGCCATCCTGCGCTGTAGAACACGTGCGGCCTCCTGTTGCAGCCGTACGCCCTGCGATGCCGGCAGCCGTTGCAGCACCTGGGCCACGAGCCCAGCCTCTCGCACGCCTCCGCGAGCCCCTCGGCGGGCGCCGGCTCCCCGTACCTGGCCCTCGGCGCCGTCACGAAGCGGTGCCTCGCCACCTCGCCCGCGACCGTCGAGGGCGACCTCCCCAGCTCCGACGCGATCGACCGGCAGCTCATGCCGTGGTCGAGCATCCTCTCGATCGCGTTGCGCTCGTGCCTGTCCAGCCTCGAGTACGACCTCTCCGACGGCGACTTGCCGCCCTTTCCCTTCTTGGCCATCCCGGCCTCCGATCTCTGCTGGCGCCGGCCCATTCCGGCACCATCAGACAGAATGAGGCCATGGGTCCCGTCCGAGACTCAGGAGGACATGTTTCGGTGGGTCCGGGAGGCGTATCGTGGGCTTGCAACTCAAGGGTAAAATGCACGATGAGCTCCCTCTCATTGCCTCTCATGGACACTGTACCTAGCGTTGCGGCATAATAGACCGTACATTTTACGAATTTGTACGGTTGGGTGAGCGGTATGGCCATAAGGGATACTAAGCGCATGTTCGCTGACGAGCTGGAGGGGATGATGGCGAACGTGTCACTCTCCAAGGTGCGCGTCGCGGACCTCTGCGCGCGCTGCGGGGTGGAGCGTCGCGTCTTCTACTACCACTTCAAGGACAAGTACGACCTGGTGGCTTGGATGTTCGACCAAGACCAGGCTGCGGCATCCCGTACCTGCATGCCCTATACGCAGGCGTTCTATGCCGAGGCACACCGGCTGCTCTGGGCAAGACGGGACTTCTACCGGCGTGCGTTCGAGGAGGACGTCCAGAACTCCATTGGCCGGTACCTGCTCGAGTTCAGCGTGAAGGCCAACGAGGTGGCGCTCAAGCGCAGCCTCGGCGTGTCGGTCCTGTCTCGTGAGCACGCCTTCGAGGCGCGACACTTCGCGCATGGCAACGTGGGTTGCGTCGTGGACTGGCTGAGGGGGGCGATCGATGCGACGCCCGAGCAGCTTGCAGCCTACATGTTTGCCTGCCTGCCCAAGGAGCTCCGAAGGGCGTACATCTCTCGTGGCACAAGAAGACCGCACGCAGGGCACGCCGACGCTCCGAATGAGTCCTAGCTGTTCGGGATGGCTATGGAAGCGATTACGCCAAAACCAGGTCAGGGCCGACTGCCAGAGGCCTGGTCTTAAGCAGCGGAGTGGCGTTCGGGGAAAACATCTCTTGATTGCATCGTGGTATGGGGTATCATTACCTATATGTTTGTGTTAGTTTTTGCAATTAGTTAAAATAGGGAGTTGTGCTACTTTGAATCCCATCAATAATTTAAGCTTTACTATCAATGAGTCGCTCGATAGCTTGGTTCGCTTCGATTCGGCAATCAAAGAATATGACGTGGTTGTCCCTACAGACTGCTTTGGCGCTCTCTTAAAACTCGAGTATGCGTCAGAATTCTACATCAGCATTCGGTCTGATCGTGACGCAGGGCGTTTTGGTTTTGAAGAGCTAGATCCGAACATGGGCGACTACATTGCTGGAACAGAAATTCCTTATTACGACTATTACGGAGGCTACATCATCCGTCTTGACAAGCGGGAAGCCTGCTTTGAACACGACCTTGATGCAACCATTACCATTGACGCTGGCAGCACCGAGCACGGCACCGATCGCTATGAAATCCATGTTCACAGAGATTCGGGCAAAGAGATTCGCTCGCACTTCCAAGAGCATTCATTCTTCGACGATGAGTACGGCATTTCGATGCCGTACTTGATTTATGTGCCTTCCAATTACGACTCCACGAAGCGGTATCCGTTGGTTACCTGCCTGCACGGAACTGGTGAGATCCAGGAGCCTATTTCTGCCGTGATTAAGAAGACGCAGATGGCTACGGCATTTGCGGAAGACTCCGAAGCTGGTCTTCGCGAGTGTATTGTACTGGTGCCAAAATGCACGATTCGCTACGACGAGGACGACAACTGGACTACGCTGAACCAGTACGTTCGCCAAAGAACCGACTCTCCCTTCTGGCCGATGCCCCACCTCACCGTTGCATGGCGCCTGATAGAGATAATCAAAGAGGAGTATTCGGTGGACGACAATAGGCTGTATCTCACGGGCATTTCGTCCGGTGGGTTTGGCGCCTATGTGCTCGCCATGGATCATCCGCACGATTTTGCCGCTTTGGTTGCGGTATGCGGCGCAGCAAATCCGCAGCGCGTTGAATCGCTGAAGCATACGCCGCTTTGGATATTCCATGCTGCAGACGATCCCCTGATTGTTCCTGCGTATACGTTGGATCCCACGCTCGCGGCTCTCGACAAGGCCGGCATCGAGTATCGCCTTACGCGCTATCCCGAGAAGCAGGTCTTCTGGCAAACAGCCCACTTCTGCTGGGAAGTGGCCTATAAGAACGAAGAGTTGAGGGAATGGATATTCTCCCAGGCAAAAGACGGGTTGAATGATTGCGGCAAAGAAGAGGGAAGTGCCTCGGATGACGGCACTCAAGGACATGCAATCGGCGATGAGGTCAACAACATCGCCGCGCAGGCCATAGCGGCGGCAAGAAGGATCGATTCGATTTAGTGTGGGAGTAACGAGGAAGAGGAGGACTGTTTATGGAACGAAAGCTATACCCCCTTAACGTAGGGCAGATGTTGCAGTACATACCGATAAAAGAAACGGGTACGCAGCGTTGTTGCAACATAAGCGTCTTCTCTGGCCTTCAGACAGAGATTGATTTCGATTTGCTTAAGAAGTGCATCAAAGACGAGTTCGTGCGCTACGAGTGCCTCCGACTTCGCTTTACGGCACCGGATGAGTATGGCAACGTAATGCAGTACATTGCCGAGCGGGACGACCGCGACGTTCCGTTCCTCGACCTCTCGGACCGCACCATGAAGGAGGCCGACGCTTATCTCCAGGAGAAGACATTCGAGGAATTCAACGAGCCCGAGATTCCGATGGTCGAGTTCACTATGGTCAGAATGCCCGAGGGGTATAACGGCATGTATATCCACATTGACCATCGTCTCGTGGACTCTTCCGGACTCATTACCATGGTGAACGACATCATGGAGCTCTACTGCCACTATCGCTTTGGCTCGGATTACCCCAAGCCCTTGGCCTCGTTCGAGGAAGTGCTGATAAGCGACCTCAAGAAGGCAAAGAACAACAAGCGTCTGATCAAGGATGAGAAGTGGTGGACAGAGTACCTCACCAAGGACGGTGAGCCCATCTACTCCGACATCAGGGGTCCGCGCATACTGCAGGAAACCCGTAAGAACCACGACGACAAGAGCTTGCGTGTGGCAGACGTGGAGACAAAGGACCGCTCTGTGGGCGTGGCTGACTTCCACCTAGAGCCCGACGCAACGAAAAAGCTCATGGACTTCTGTGCGACGCAAGGGGTTTCCCCAACAAATGTCATACTTCTTGTCATGCGCACCTATCTGTCCAAGGCAAATGGCGGCCAGGAAGACATCACGCTGCGCAACTTCGTTTCTCGAAGGTCCACCCATGCGGAATGGACCTGTGGTGGCAGTCGCGTGCTGTCCTTCCCGCTGCGCACGATCATCTCTCCGGATACCGAGTTCCTCGATGCCCTGTACGAGCTCCAGAACGTGCAGAACAAGATCTATATGCACTGCAACTTTGACCCCATCATGGTGGACATGATGCTCAAAGACCTGTACAAAGCCCCGGACAACACGGAATACATTTCCATGTCCCTTACCTACCAGCCCATGCCTGTGCGCATGCAGAACGAGCATCTGGCCGGTATAAAGACGAGGTCTGTCTGGTATCCCAATGGTGCCGCCACAAAGCAGATCTATCTGACGGTCAACCATAGCTCGAATGACGGTGGCCTCATATTTGACTACCACTATCAGAGCGCTGTGCTGACATACGACGAGATCCAAAAGCTGTACTACTACATGATGAAGATGATGTTCCGCGGCATAGATGAGCCCGACGTTACGATCGGAGAGCTCATTGCCACGGTGTAACGTGAGCGCAGTTGCCGTGTTGTAAGTAGGGAATTGGCCTGCACGTAAGAGGACGGGCAGGTAGTACCGTTTAGAACAGGAGATGACACGAATGGATAACAAGCAAGAGTTCCTGGAGCTGGTTTCTAAGTACTGCGATACGGATGCCTCGGAGATTACGGAAGACATGCGCTTCCGCGAGGACCTCGGCTTCAATTCCCTGAGCTTCATGACCTATCTTGGCGATCTGGAAGACACGTTTGACGTTGAGCTTGACGAGGGGAGCGCCCTTCAGATCACCACCATCGGTGAGGCGCTCGAGTACATGGAGACTATTGTTCCCGAAGAGTAGCAGGTGCCCTCTTCACCCTGACGCCGTTTGCAAGTGGTGACAGGGGATAGACATAGGAGAAGAAAACATGTCTGAAAACCATATCATTGCCGAGCTGCTGGAAACATCAGTGCAGAACAACCCTGATTGCGTGGCCGTGCGCTGGACCGAAAAGCGCAAGGCTCAGGAAAGAACCTATCGCGAGCTGGATGAAGACAGGAACAAGGTTACCTCCGCCCTCCTTAAGAACGGCTTCGAGGGCAAACAGGTTGCCTTGATCGGCACAAGCTCCTATGAGTGGATTGCAACGTGGCTTGGCATCGTGAGTGGGAAGATGACCGCCGTCCCGCTTGACCCCGTCCTTCCCGCGTTGGAGCTGTGCGACCTGATCAATCGCTCGGATTCAGAGGCGCTCTTCGTCGCGCCCAAGATGGCTTCTCTTATTAAGACGGTACAAGACAATTGTCCGGGTGTAAGACTGTACGTGATTTTGGGTGAAAAGCCTTCGTCGGATGACTCGCCAGCCATCTCCTTTACGGAGTTCATTGCGGAAGAAAGCGGCGCAGCACTTCCCGAAAGCGAGCGTCCTGAGGCGGACGACGTAAGCACTATCATTTTTACGTCGGGGACGACGGGCAAGCCCAAGGGCGTTATGCTGTCGCAGCGCAATCTGTATGACGACGTCGTAAATGTTATTGTCACGTTTGAGCCTGGTACCACCATGCTTTCCGTGCTGCCCATACACCACGCCTACTGCCTTGTCATGGACTGGCTGAAGGGCTTCTCCTCGGGGGCGAGCATTTTCATCAACGATTCCCTCCTTCACATGATGAGGAACATTCGAAAAGTTCAACCCCAGATCATGCTCATGGTTCCTCTTATGATCGAGACGATTGGCAAGAGGCTGGCCGAGGTGGACGCCGATGCACCCAAGGAGGCAATCGCAAAGCAGGTGCTGGGAGAGAACCTCGAGTACATTTTCTCGGGTGGCGCCCATTTGGATCCCTCCTATATCGAACTGTTCGATAGCTATGGGATCAAGGTGTGCGAAGGCTATGGCATGAGCGAATGCTCGCCCACCATTAGCACGAACGGGGAGAATGGCAATCGGCCCGGCTCCGTTGGCAAGCTGCTCGCCAACATGCAGGTACGGTTCGTTGACGGCGAGATTCAGGTGAAGGGCTCCAACGTCATGAAGGGCTACTACAAGATGCCCAAAGAGACCGAAGAGGCCTTTAGTGACGGATGGCTGCGCACGGGCGACCTTGGACGTATGGACGAGGACGGTTACCTCTACATTACGGGTCGCCTGAAGAACCTCATCATCCTGAGCAACGGAGAAAACATTTCCCCGGAGGAAGTGGAAAACGAGCTGCTTTCGAACAAGCTGGTGGGTGAGGTAGTCATCGCCGGAGAGGATAATGGCCTCGCGGCACGCATTTTCCCCGACGCTGAAGTCGTGGAGGCAGAGGAGATAAGCTCCGAAGAAGTTGCCAAGCAGCTGCAGGAAATCCTCGATGCGTACAACAAGACCCAGCCGACCTATCGAGCCATCACCGCACTCAAGATCCGCAAGTTCCCCTTTATCAAGAACACTACGAAGAAGATCGTGCGCGCAAAGATGGACATCGACGAGGACCCAGAGGCTGCTGCCCTTTAGCGTTGACCGACTATCACAGAGGAAGGGGGTCGTCCTGCAAGACGGCCCCCTTCCTTGTTGAGGGTTCTGGAGCGAGGCGACTGGAACGATCAGATGACCCGTCCCCCAGACTCCTTGGCGAAGCCTGCAGGGAGTCAAGGGAGTCAAGGAAGAGTCAAGGGGGCAGGTCATTTGACTCATGCGTCTGAGTTTGAGGCGCAAACGGTTCTTGTCGCATGCTTGAGATGTCCGCCATACGCGATGCCCCGCCCGTCATTGAGAGCGGGCGGGGCATTCCATTTCGGATTAGACTCTTTACGTAGAAACGATGGCCTGTTGGCTACACCGCCGTGTAGCCTCCGTCGGCCGCGATGGCCTGGCCAGTGACGTAGCTCGCCTCCTCGGAGCCGAGGAAGACTGCCGCCGCGTTGAGCTCTCCCTCCTTGCCGTAGCGCTGCATGGGCACCGTCTGCTTTGCAAAACTCTGGAAGAACTCGGTGTCGAGCGTCTCGGTGGTGAGCTCGGTGTAGAAGTAGCCCGGGCAGATCGTGTTGACGGTGATGCCGAGGGGCGCGAGCTCCGCCGCCGCGCCGCGTGAGAAGTTCACGACCGCGCCCTTTGAGGCGTGGTAGGCGATGGTCGGGATGGCCGTGTTGCCCACCAGACCGTAGATGGAGGCGATGTTGATGATGCGGCCATAGCCTTGCTTGCCTGCTTCGATGCCCTTTGCCATGTAGCCGGCAAACTTCTTGGTCATGGTGAAGACGGACGACAGGTCGAGATTTATGGTGAAGTCCCAGTCGCCGCGATCGAAGTCGACAAGCTTGGTTCCCGTGCCCCTCTCACCTCCGGCGCAGTTGACAAGCACCTCCACGTGGCCGAACTGCTCGTCGGCGGCGGCGAGCGCGGCGTCGATGGAGGCCTCATCGGTGACGTCGCAGGCGCAAGGCAGCACCTTGACGCCGTACTTCTCAGCAAACTCCTCGGCAGAGGCTTCGAGGCGCTCGACGCGACGCGCGAGCAGTACGAGGTTGGCGCCCTGTTGCGCGAAGCCCTCTGCCATTTGCTTGCCGAGGCCCGAGGAGGCCCCCGTCACTGCGACGACCTTGCCTGTGTAATCGAACATCATTGCCTCCCTTTCTGTCGGAAGCGCCTGCCCTTCCGAGCGCTGTGTGTTCCACACGCGGTGCTACGTGTGCGGAACTGCTAGACCATATGTTTTCCTTACTTAATTATTCTATTGCCCAGACGCCCATTTTGTACTACGCAAAACGCGGTAACTTTATTCCACTGTCGGGCGCACTGTCTGTAGGAGGGCAAAACGTAGCAAGCTTCGCACCGCCTGTGGCACACTTTGCCTAAAGTAATAAGCGTACATTAGCCCTAGGTCCATCTCGACACTATACCTCGGCGAAGATGGGGCTCATCGATGCCTGCGCCGAGAAGGTCGGTGCCGAGCACGTGTCCCAGCTCAACCTGGCTAGCGGTGCTTGCCGTCAGCATGGCATCGATTGCTGCAGTCTTGCCGTTTGCGGCGAGTAGCAGTATTGTGCCGTTTGTGCGGCAGAGCGCTGCGCCAGCGAGTGCGTCAAAGTTAGCGCCTGTGGCTACAGAAACGTGCGAGAGTCCCATGCTCTGCTTGGGCTCCCACGCAGCGATGGCAGCGGAGGCTGCGTAGCGGTGAGTGCCCGAGAGGCATTCGACTGTGCGTCCCAGACTTTCGAGCTTCTATTCGGTCGATCTTGCTGCTAGCTCACCCTTTAGAACGTTGTTCCTGCCGCTCTTCTCGATGCGGCTTAGGGTGGCACCCATAAGCTCGATGTGGCTTTTCAGCAGAGGCAGATCGTCAGGCGCGCGAGGTCCAGACTTCTCGATGACTCTGACACAGCTCGGATGAGGTACGCCAAAAGGGTGGTGCAGATCTAGTCGATTGTGGACGCAGACGGCAAAAGGGGACACCCACGCGGGTGGCATCGAGTTTGGCGCCTTGCTCACAGCCTCGCGTTACGTAGCACTGCGTTTGCTACTCACGGGGATCCCTGCTATCGGCCTTCCAGTGGTCGAGGGTGGGCAGGAGCGCCCCCATGAACGAGACCGCCTCGTCGAGGCTCATGCCCGTGGCCTCCACGAGGTAGGGGGCCGAGGCCTCGATCACGTCGTCCATCGTCTCGTAGGCGAAGGCGCCCCTGTCGTAGCACCACTTGCAGTAGGCGGGGTTCTCGGTCCCGTCCGCGTCCGCGCCGCGCTCCATGTGGGGCACGGAGAAGGGCGTGCCGCAGCACTGGCACGCGGGCTCTGCCGGCAGGTCGAGCAGGCGGATGACGGGCACGCCGAGCGCCGAGGCGAGGAGCTTGGTCATGTCGATGCTCGGCGTCGTCTCGCCCGTCTCCCAGCGGCTCACGGCCTGGCGGGTCACGTAGACCTTGCGTGCCAGCTCCTCCTGCGTCATGCTGGCCTCCTTGCGGGCCCGTGCGAGTGCGTCCTTGGTTGCCATGGTCGGCTCCTCTCTCGTGTCTGTGATCCGAAGGTACTACCTGGGCGGCCGCGCGTCGCGTAACGGGTTGTTGCATGAGTCAAATGGTTGTCCCCTTGACTCCCGTACAGGCTACAGTTGAGCCCGCAGAGCGAGAAGAGCTCGTCGGTGCGCCTGAACTCCCTGCCAACCATTACAGGGTCGCCTTGTTCGCACGGATGCGGGCCATACGGTCGAGGTCGCCGCGCTCGATCTGGTTGCGCAGCGCGGTGACGACATTCACTTGTCCATGTCTCCGTCCTTCCTGGACGGCGCAGCCGGCCCGCCGCGCCTCCATGGTAGGGCGGAGGCGCCCGTTACGGAAGGGCAATAGGGGTATAACCTCTGTTGGCACCACAGGCATAGCCGTGCGACAAGAAGTCGCTGCGCATAATTCCGCGAGGCATGTAAGGAGGTGGTGCCCGCCCTCTCGGACCCCCATCCGCTCGGGGTGACGCCACCCGGGCGTGCGGCTCTGGCAACGGGGCTGTGCGAAGCCCCGGGGACAACGCGGCGCCCTCCCAGCCCGAAGGGAGCAAACGCCGCCAGCGTGCTTGGCCACCATGGGGAACGACGAGTGAACCGCCGGTCGAAGGGTCGTGACTGTGGAAGGGGCGAAACGGGCTGTGACGCCCCTGTCGGGGACGAGGCCGTCGCGGGTGGCTTAGCGCGACGGAGGGCGGACGCGAGCGCCCCCGGCCCAAAGGCGGCCCCTAAAGTGGCAGACGATGCGTATGAGCAGCGGAACTTGGTAAGCCCGAAGCGCTCCCGCACTCGGGTACCGACCCCGCGAGGGGAAGGGAGGGCGCTGCGGGTAGAGGACGCGGGAGGAAGCGAAGGCCGACGCGCAACGCGCCGGACAGCGGTTCGAGATTTGCCGCGCGCCGAAAGGCGGCAGACTTCCCGCGGGTGCGGGTGACGAGGAAGGAGGCGGAACCTGTGCACGGAAGCGACTTGAGAACCGACGAGGCGAGCGCGACGGGCGGGCCAAGCCCATACGGCTCGTGGGAGACCATCCCATGGGACAGGGTGCGAGGTCACGTCAGCAGGCTCCAGACCGAAATCGCCAACGCTACGACGGAAGGACGAACGGAGGACGCGAGGAAGGCGCAGAGGATGCTCACTCACTCCCTCGACGCCAAGCTCCTCGCCGTGAGGACCGTCACCACCAGCCGGGGCAGGCACACCCCCGGCGTCGACGGGGTGACGTGGGACACGCCGGAGGCGAAGCTCGCCGCCGCCAAGTCCCTCACGAACAAAGGGTACCGCGCCAAGCCCCTGAGGCGGGTCCGCATCCCCAAGAGGGGGAAGCCCGGCCAGACGAGGCCGCTCGGGATACCCACGACGTACGACCGCGCCATGCAGGCGCTCCACGCCCTCGCGCTCGACCCCGTGGCCGAGGCGACGGCAGACAGGTACTCGTTCGGCTTCCGCACCGGCAGGTGCGCGCAGGACGCGTGCCAGAAGCTCTTCGGACTGCTCTCCCAGAGGGTCAGCCCCCAGTGGGTGCTCGAGGGCGACATCAAGGGGTGCTTCGACAACATCTCCCACGAGTGGCTCATGGAGAACGTCCCCATGGACAAGGCCATCATGGCCCAGTTCCTCAAGGCGGGCTTCATGGAGCAGGGAGGCTGGCACGAGACGGAATCCGGCACGCCGCAGGGAGGCGTCATCAGTCCCATCTACTGCAACCTCGCGCTCGACGGCATGGAGAGGCTGCTCGACGAGCGGTTCATGCTCACGCCAAGCGGCAACAGGGCGAGAAGGGCCGACAGGAACAAGGTGCACGTCGTCAGGTACGCCGACGACTTCGTCGTGACCGCCGCGACGCCCGAGGTGGCCGAGGAGGCCAAGTCCCTGCTCGTCCCCTTCCTCGCAGAGCGCGGGCTTGGGCTGTCCCGCGAGAAGACTCTGACCACGCACATAGACGAGGGGTTCGACTTCCTCTCGTGGAACTTCCGGAAGTACGGGGGCAAGCTCATCACCAAGCCATCGAAGGGGGCCGTCAAGGCGTTCCAACGCGAGACCCACCGAGTGATACTGGCCGAGGGAAAGTGCGCCGGCCCGGACGAGCTCATCGCCACGCTGACGCCCATGATAAGGGGCTTCGCGGCCTACCACCGTCACACATGCTGCTCGGAGACGTTCTCCGGCATCGCCGACGTGATGTTCCGGCAGCTGTGGCGCTGGGCGTGCCGCAGGCACCCGAACAAGTCCCGCACCTGGGTCGCCAGGAGGTACTGGCGTCAGGTCGGCACCAGCGGTTGGGTCTTCGGCAGCCAAGACGGATACCTCGCCCCCATAACCTGCCAGCATGTGGTTCGTCACCTCCCCCTGAGAACGGATGTCAACCCATACCTCGACAGCAAGCACTTCGTCACCAGAAGGCACGCGCTCAAGACGCGCGCCGCCAAGTCCTTCAGAATGCCCGCCCCACCACAGTGAGGCGGTCCGTGCCTGAGCCGGATGCGGTGAAAGTCGCACGTCCGGTTCTTAGGGGAGGATGCGGGGGCAACCTCGCATCCTTACCCGACTGTGGGTTTCTCACACTAGGCTAAAACTTTCAACTACGATCGCGGAATCCGCCTGTTCGCCGACGTCATGGACGTCGAGGAAG
>JAUMWL010000242.1 GCA_030529665.1 Coriobacteriales bacterium | reverse complement strand
GCCTCCAAGCTCGTGGTGGGGCGTCCCATCACCAAGGCAAGCGATCCGGTGGCCGCATTTGAGGACATCGTTGCGGAGCTTATGGGCGAGTAGGTTTGCCAAGCAATGGGGAGTATCCCCTTTGCTCGGCGTTCGGTGTATGGCCAAACAATGAAATAAGGTTGTTTGTTTATGTTGGGAAACATAAAATACTTGTAATTAATGCCGTGATGCACGAACATTGCAATGCAATCGAGCTTGAGAGTCATTTGGAGGAACTATGCCTTTACCTCAGCTTACAGACGAACAGCGCAAGGCCGCCCTGGAGAAGGCAGCGGCAGCGCGCCATGCACGCGCAGAGCTGCGCGATAACATCAAGGCCGGTAAGGTCACGCTTGCGGAGGTCCTGGATTCCGACGACCCCATCGCAAGCCGCATGAAGGTCTCTGCACTTATCGAGTCTCTGCCTGGCTATGGCAAGGCCAAGGCCGCCAAGGTCATGGAAGACTTGGGTATCTCCCCGTCCCGTCGCGTCAAGGGTCTGGGCGCTCGTCAACGCGAGCAGCTGCTCGAGGCCCTCTCCAAATAGGTGGGGCGCTCACCGCGTCTCTTTGTGGTTTCGGGTCCGGCAGGCGTGGGAAAGGGCACGCTCGTTTCGCTCGTGCGCAAACGACGTCCCAACCTTGGCCTGCCGGTCTCCGCAACAACAAGGAGTCCACGCATAGGAGAGGTCAACGGAGTCTCTTATCACTTCCTCACCGACCAGGAGTTTGACGATCGAGTCAAGCGTGGTGAGTTCTTGGAATGGGCTCGCGTTCACACCAACAGATACGGAACGCTCAAGAGCGAGGTAGATGCGTGTCTTGCACGCGGCCAGTCGGTATTGCTCGAAATCGACATGCAGGGTGGAATTAGCGTGCGAAAGGCGTACCCCAACGCCGTGCTCATATTCATCGAGCCCCCCTCATGGGACGTGCTTGTGGAACGTCTGCGTGGACGAGGGACCGAAAGCGAGGAGTCGCTGGCCGTAAGGCTGCAAACCGCCAAGCGCGAGCTTGGCCAAGCACATACATACGACGTGCGCATCGTCAACGACGACCTGCAGGAAGCCGTGGACGAGCTCGACCGCACATTGGATACTTACGAAAGAGAATAGGAGTGCCATAGCATGTCTTCTATTACAAGCCCCGAGATCGACACGCTGCTGTCCAAGACCGAGCAGAACCCCTTCTTGCTGTGCTCGGTGGCCTCTAAGCGTGCATGCGACATCAACAACATGATCAGGGGTCAGCACCTGCGCGTAATGGAGGCCCAGGAGTTCGACGACATCACCACCATGGCCATGGGCGAGGACACCATCTCCATTGCGTTGCAAGAGATCAACGACGACGTCCTTGGCTTTGTGCAGGAGGACTTTGACCAGGCCATCCGCGGCGCCAACACGCGCGTCCAGCAAAACCTATGATCGAGCGCGTCTGCCTGGTTCACTATCACGAGATCGGCCTCAAGGGCAAGAATCGCTCCACCTTTGAGAACCGCCTTCTTGCAAACATAGAGCATGCGTTGCGAGGCACCACGTTCCAAAAGGCAAGGCGTATCTCTGGCCATCTGCTCGTAGAGGATTCCAGCGGCTTTGCACCGGAATCCATGGCGCAAGCCATATCGCGCGTGCCTGGCGTGGCACGCGTGTCTCTTGCCTACAGATGTCCCCCCAACGAGGACGAGTACTGCAAGGCTGCCGTGCGCGCGCTGGGAGAGGTGTCGGGGGACTGGCATAGCTTTAAGGTCCATGCACGTCGCTCGTCCACAAACTACCAAAAGCACTCGCTGGAGATGAACCAGATTGTGGGATCGGCCCTTTGCGCAGCATTTCCCACAAAGAAGGTCATCATGCACCATCCCGACGTGCAGGTAATCGTGCACGCGGTCCAAGGCGACGTTTATGTGTATGCCGACACGGGACCGGGCGTGGGCGGCTTGCCCGTTGGGACGGCAGGCAAGGTGGTTTCGCTCTTCTCTAGCGGATTCGACTCGCCCGTGGCCACTTGGATGGTGGGACGCAGGGGGGCCATCTGCGTTCCGGTGCACTTCTCGGGAAGGCCTATGACGTCCGACTCCAGCGAGTGGCTCTGCCAGGACCTCGTGGAGGCGCTCGCTCCTTCGGGCATCGTGGGGCGCCTGTACGTAATTCCCTTTGGAGAGAAGCAGCGCGACATATCAATGGCGGTTCCCCAGAGCCTGCGCATAATTATGTATCGCCGCATCATGTTTGCCGTTGCCGAGCGCATCGCACGTATGGAAGGTGCCAAGGCGCTCGTCACGGGCGAGTCCTTGGGCCAGGTGGCGTCGCAGACGCTCGAGAACATAGGCATCGTAAACGAGATGGTCTCGCTTCCCGTGCTTCGTCCGCTCATTGGGTCTGACAAGCAGGAGATCATGAGACGTGCCGAGGAGCTGGGCACCGCGCAGATTAGCAGCCAGGACGCCCCGGACTGCTGCACGCTGTTTATGCCAAGACGCCCCGAGACCCACGCGCGACCCGATCAGGTGCACGAGGCTTGGGAGCTCTTTGACCATGAGCAGATGATAGAGGACCTCATCGCCACCATGGAGTACGTGGACTTCAACCAGTGTCCCTCCTACAAGCCGCCTCGCAACCTGCGTTCCCGCCATAGCGAGCTGGCACCGGCCACCATATAGTCAGAGGAGTTAGCTATGTACTTTTTCGCTACGTTTATGCCCATAATTATTGGGACCATCATTCTCATAGTGCTGTTGACCACCATATTCTCGGCAGGCTATACCGTGCGTCAGCAGCACATAGCGCTCATCGAGCGGCTGGGGCGCTTCTCCGGATTTGCGGGCCCGGGTTTCCACTTAAAGATTCCCTTTGTGGACGCAGCCTACGACATCGACCTCAAGACCGAGGACGAGCACGTGGTGCTCGATGCAAAGACCTCGGACAACGTGACCATTGAGCTGGAGGTGTCCATGCAGTATCACGTGGACACCACCAACATGGACGGCGGCAAGGAGTCGGGCGTATACAAGAGCTACTACACGCTTCAGGACCCGGTCGCGCAGATGCGTGACTACTTGGCAGACGCCCTTCGCTCCCAGATTCCCACGCGCACCCTTGAGGCGGTGTTTACCGAGAAGGACGAGATCGCCAAGTCGGTGGACGACGTGGTGAGCGCAAAGATGCTGGG
>JAUMWL010000241.1:1744-3220 GCA_030529665.1 Coriobacteriales bacterium | reverse complement strand
GGCGGTGATGTGGGGCGGCGGGGTGTTCTCGCGAAGCGAGCTGTCTGAGCACGGCACCACATCACCGCCCTCACTGTTTGGGGCGAGCAGCTCGCGTCCCTGCTCCTAAACAATTGTCAAATCGGTGCAACGGAGGACACACCTCTTCGAGGCATGTCCCCATCGCTCCGATTCGGCCACTCCGCACGGGCGTTTCAGGCGCATCTTATCCCAAAGTCTGTAGCCGCTGTGGCTGAAGTCTGTAGCCACGCTCCCAAAGTCTGTAGTACCTGAAAGATACGATACGAATGTTGATGCCCTTATCTGCGATTCTGCAAATAAGCTGAAAGAGCGGCTACAGACTTTGCGGCCCGGCCTACAGACTTCGGAACCAGGATTACAGACTTTTCTGCTCGGGCTACGGACTTCGGGACCCGGCCCACAGGCTTTTGTCCCATGCCGCCGCGCGGTGGCCGTGGCCTTGCAGATTTTGACCCCCGCTCATCGCGCGAACTGCGCAAGTGTTTGGAATTCGGGGCAGGTTTTCTCACATGGGCGTTATGGTGCCCATCGTTTGCGCAGGTAGAAGGCCCGCCGATAAGACCCCGCAAAAACGGATGCCCAAGAACCAAACACTTGTCGAGTTCGCGCGATGAGGGGGCCTCTTGGGATGCAAGCTGTCGGGGCCGTGTCCGCGACTGTTTTGCGGCGCCGGCGGCCGAGACGCCTCCCCGTGGCGGGGCGCTACCGCGACGGGCGGCCGATGGGCGCGGCGGGGTCGGCTCGTCCCGGCTGGCCCCTTGGCCCCCTGCCGCCGGCCCGGTATCCAACCGGGCCCCGAAGGGCATCGGGCGTCCGGCCCGTACGGCGCGCCGGCCAGCACGTGGAACCGGCGTGGGACGGCCAACGGCCGCCCGCTCCCAAAACGGATTTACGATTGCGCCGTTCTACAACAATCGTCAAATCAGTGCAACGGAGGACACACCTCTTCGAGATATGTCCCCCGTCGCACCCTCGCCATACGATTCGATTTGACCTTTCTTTGGGGGCAGGCTCACGTCCACCGTGTCCGTGGTTTTGTATTGGAGGAACGGGCGGCTTGGGCTGAGTGGGTATAATAGGGCAACTACGACGTTTGCAAGGAGGTCTTGTGGCCAAGGGAAACATGGAACAAAAGCTTGCGGCTTGGCTGCGCGGTCGAAATGGAAGTGACGAGCTGTCGGTCTTCTCCATAGCCGTTGCGCTGCTCCTCGTTCTTCTAAACATGTTTGTGAACTCCCTCATCTTGAGCATCGTTGCGCTCGTGCTCATTGCGTATGCGTGGTGGCGCATGTCGTCCAAGGATCTGGAGTCGCGCGAGAACGAGAACGGCGTGTTTTTGGAATTCATTGGGCCCATGCGCGAATGGCTTAGAAACCCCGCAAAAGCCGCAGGTGAGGCGAGGGCGTACAAGCACCTCAAGTGTCCCGAGTGCGGCCAGCGCGTGCGCGTGCCTCG
>JAUMWL010000241.1:0-1644 GCA_030529665.1 Coriobacteriales bacterium | reverse complement strand
GTGGATACAAGAAATGCGCGCTTCTTTAGGTGGTACAGGGTGTTGCCCCTGTTGTGCATAGCGCTCATGCTGGCCTTGTCGCTGGGTATTGACTACCTGCCCAAGGACGTGGTGCGAGGAATGTTCTTTCCTGTGAGCTATGCCCAGCGCATAGACGATGCCGCCAAGCGCTACGATGTGGACGAGCACCTAGTTGCCGCCGTTATACGTTGTGAGTCGGGCTGGAACGAGAACGCGCAAAGCGTTGCCGGAGCAGTGGGGCTTATGCAAATAATGCCCGAGACGGCCCGGTCCATAACTCATATGAATTTGGTCGACACGGCAAAGTACGACGCAAACAACCTCACCGACCCTGCCACAAACATTGAGTACGGCACGGCCTACCTCAGCTACCTTCAGTCCGAGCTCTCGAATACCGACGAAGTCATTGCCGCGTACAATGCCGGACTCGGTGCGGTGCAGGGTTGGATGGCAAAAGAGGGGTCGAACGGCATCCCCGATGCAATAGAGTACCCGGAGACTCGTCACTATGTGGAGCGGGTCAACGAGGCCCTGAGGCAATACACCAAGTACTATCCCAATGGCATGAGCACGCTGTAATCAGCAAGGTGGCGTAAGGAGAAGAACCATGTCGCAGATGCGCGAACGTGTGGGTGCCGAGCTCAAGCGCTTTGGCATGGTGCATGGCGACGAGCGCCTGGAGGTCGTCTCGCCCTACGAGCCAAGTGGCGACCAACCCCAAGCCATACAAAAGCTCGCCAAAGGTGTGCGTGAGGGCCTGCGTTACCAAACCCTCATGGGCGTTACGGGGTCGGGCAAGACGTTTACCATGGCAAAGACCATAGAGGCGCTCAACAAACCCACCCTCATAATGGAGCCAAACAAGACGCTTGCCGCTCAGGTGGCAAGCGAGATGAAGGAGCTCTTTCCAAACAACTGCGTCGTGTATTTTGTGAGCTACTACGACTACTACCAGCCCGAAGCCTACGTTCCCCAAACCGATACCTACATAGAGAAGGATGCCTCCATAAACGAGGAGGTGGAGAAGCTTCGCCACCAGGCAACCTCAAGCCTGCTGAGCCGTCGCGATGTTATTGTGGTTGCCTCTGTTAGCTGCATCTATGGCATCGGCTCTCCCCAAGATTACGCTGGGTTGGCCCCCAATGTGAGCAAGGACGTGCCGCTCGAGCGCGACGACCTCATTCACGAGCTCATAGACATCCAGTATGACCGCAACGACGTGGATTTACAGCGCGGCATGTTCCGCGTGCGTGGCGACACTGTGGACGTATTTCCTCCTTATGCCGAGAACCCCCTGCGAATTGGCTTCTTTGGTGACGAGGTGGAGCTTATTGCCGAGATCAGCCCGGTTACTGGCGAGGTGCTGCGCGAATACGACGCCATTCCCATTTGGCCTGCATCTCACTACGTGACGGAACGGCCAAAGATCACCCATGCACTCGACACCATCCGTGCCGAGATGGAGTCCCGCGTAAAGGAGCTTACTGCGGCCAATAGGATTTTGGAGGCGCAGCGACTTTCTCAGCGAACCGCATACGACCTAGAGATGCTGGAGAACATGGGCTTTTGCTCGGGCATCGAGAACTACTCGCGCCATTTGGACGGACGCAAGCCTGGCGAGCC
>JAUMWL010000088.1:4724-12174 GCA_030529665.1 Coriobacteriales bacterium | reverse complement strand
GGCATGGGCAACAACCCCATGGTTGGCTGCACCGTCGCATGCGCCGTCGCCGTCGAGCAGGCTCTGGCCAAGTAGTCTTTGACTACTCTTTGTGAGCATTGAGGGTCGTCACCTTTGGTGGCGGCCCTTTTTGTTATGCGTCCTCGGCCGCACGGCAAAGCCCAAGAACGGCTCCCCAGCCGCACTCAATCTTGTGGTAGTATGTTTACTTCCAGATGCGGAAAAGGAGGCATAGTATGGGTGATTACGTACTGAGCACGTGCTCCGTGTGCGACCTCTCCAAAGAATGGCTCGAGGAGCGCAACATCCATTACATCTATTTTAACTACGAGATCAATGGCGTGGCATGCAAGGACGACTTTGGCAAGACATGCGCACCCGCCGACCTTTATGGCCGTATGCTTGCCGGTGCCGATGTAAAGACGAGCCAAGTGAGCGTTGGCGAGTACATTAAGGACTGGTCGTCCATCCTCTCTTCCGGCAAGGACATTCTGCACGTCTGCATGGGCAGCGGCATTACTGGCACCTTTGCATCTGCCTGCATGGCTCGCGACTCTTTGGAGCGCGAGTTCCCCAATCGCAAGATCATCGTCATCGACTCCACCACCGCAAGCGGCGGCCTGGGCTTGCTCGTAGACAAGCTCGCCGACCTACGCGACGAGGGCTACTCCCTTGAGGACCTTGCAGCGTGGACCGAAGCGCACAAGATCGAGGTGAACACGTGGTTCATCACCACCGACCTCACCTTCCTCATTCGCGGCGGCCGCGTGTCTAAGGCGGCCGGCCTTTTGGGTGGCATGCTCAACATCTGCCCCATGCTGGACATAGAGCCCGACGGCTCGCTAGCGGTTCGCGAGAAGATCCGCACCAAGCGCAGGGCGTTTAGATACCAGCTTCAAAAGATGGAAGACCTCTGCAAGGGTAGCTACGACTACAACGAGCGCGTGTTCATTACCAACACCGAATGCTTGGGCGACGCCAAGGCCGTCGCCAACATGGTGGAGAACAAGTTCCACAAGATTCGTGACGGGCGAGTGCACATCTTTGACGTGGGTGCCACCATTGGCTGCCACCTGGGTCCCGGTACGGTCGTCCTCTCGTTCTGGGGCAAGCCCAGAATATTTGCCTCGCGCAAGGACCGCAAGGATCACTAGAAAAGTATCCCCATCGCCTCATGCGAGGCGATGGGGATACTCCCCTTTGCTTGGCTCCCTACAGCGCACGAATGCTGGCAAGCTTGGCTTTGCCATTCGCGCTGTACGAAGCCCACGTTATCCTGCCGTTTGCATAGCACGGCTGCGTACCGATTCGTGCCGAGACTCCCGTTATGGTGCGCGTGAATATCTTCTTGCCGTTGCCGTCAATAACGATGTAGTGCAGCGACTGCTTACCGTTGTTGTCCACCGTGTACAGAATGCCAAAGCGATCATCGGACAGTTTGACCATACGCGCGTCCGTAACCCCGGTCTTCTTCTTTGGGTGATAGGTCGTGAGCCACTTTACCGTGCTCTGTCCACCCGAACGCTTTGTTACCGTTACGTACAGGTTGTGCTGCAAGTTCCAGTCGGCTCCCTTGACGCCCTTTACGCCATAGTTCTGAGGCACCGACGTCCCGCACAGAAGTACCGTGCTGCTGCCTACCTCCATGCCGCCCAACGACGCACCGGTGTAGTTATCGCCCGTTTCGCCAATGATGTCAAACGCCTCCACTCGCTGCACCTCCTGCGCTTGCTTGGTTCCATACCCGTCCTGCCATGTGAGCACCATAGAACGCGGATACGCATCGCCATGGTCGGCCACATAGAGCGTGCCGTCCTTAAAGCGCACCTTCTGGCCAAAGGAATGGCTCGCGTAGCTTATGTTGCTCGTGGTAGCCTTCATGGTCTTGGTGTTTATACAAAAGGCGATGTTTGACTGGTGATGCAGCCCGTCACTAGTCTGAAACATGGTGCGACCCGTCATGAGGTACAGCGTGGATCCCTGCATGTCAAGCGCGATGCCCGATGCGCGGAAGGGTTCATAAACACCCGTGTATGAGTTGCTGGCGCCGCCCTTTATGCTGGCTGTCTTGCCCTTCTTCCATGCACTTGAGTACTTAGTCACTCGTATGACAACCTTTGTCTTGCTCTCTTTGTAGTTGGGCGAGCCTGTGACCACGTAGTTGTTGTTGTCGGGACCGTGATAGATTCCTCCCCACATCTCGTATTTGTCAAGCTTGACCCTCTTTTTGGAGATGCGCTTGAGGCTCTTGTTGTATCCGACCACCGTGAGCGTCCGGTTCTTTAGGTATGCCACGTACGTGTTTGTGCCCTGCACGTATGTGTAGATGTAACGTGCGTCGTACCACATGCTAAGTCCAGAGACGCCCACGCTCTTTGCCTTTGTAGACGACCCGCTCGAGACGGGAATCTGCTGGGCAAGCGACTTGGAGGTAACGTTGCCCATGGTACCGTACACCGCCTCGACCTTAAAGTAGTAGATGGTTCCCGGATTTGCCTTGGCTACGTAGCTGGTGGTGCCGGCCTTTGGCTTGGCGATGCAGGAATAGCCCGAATTCTCCTTTGTGGACCGATAGACCTTGAATCCCGTGGCGCCCTTGTCTGCCTTCCATGTTACCTTGAGCTTCTTTGCCGAGGCCTTTTTTATGGACGTGATGCGCACGCTTGGCGAAGGCAACGCATACGCCACGCCGTAGTTGTCGTAGCGGTAGGGTGCCTCAACGTATGTCTTTCCGTCCGTGGTAAGGTAGGGTCGCACCTCATACATGTATTCGGTGTCCCATGCAGCCTGCAAGGTCGTGGACGTGGTGGCCTCGCCCTTAATTGTGGCGACCAGTTTGTAATCCTTTGTCGCGTATCCCCATCCATCGGAAGGCGCGCGATACACCTTGTAGCCCGTGACTCCGTTGTGCTGCTTCCAGGAAACAGACACTTTGTTGTAGGAAGCCTTCTTTGCGGTTACGCCACGTACGCTTTCTGGATAGCACACGACCTTAAACGAAACGACGTGCGAGTCTGCCGTCGAACCACCGGTGTTTGGCGTATAGGTAACCGTAATGGTCGCCACGCCAACGGACTTGGCCGTAAAGTTAAGATAAGCCCACCCCCCATAGACGCTTTGCGATGCGTCGCTTGAATCAATCGCGGCAATTGAAGGGTTGGAGCTTTTTGCGACAAGGGTACCCCCGTCGTAATTTGGGTCGTCTATCTCTACGGATACGTAAGCGCTGGATGACGAGCCGTCAGGAGGGCATGCCATCACCAGCTCTTTTGCCTTGTTGAGGCCATTCACCGTAATGGCACCCTTGACGATGGTGCCGCTGGTATCGGACGACTGCACCTCCACATTTATGGGCTCCTGCTCCGCCGCGTCCTCGTCTACGACCAGGTCCTCCTCGGTTGCGGGCATGTCCCCAGGGTCCGGCGTGGGCTCTTGAGTTTCGTCGTCAAGCTCCACCGTGTCCAAGTTGGTTAACGACGATGCTAAGTCGTCCGCCTCTTGGTCCAAATCGGCCTCGTTCTCGCTGGAGGTCAGCGAGGTATCACCGTCTTCCTGATCGTCGTCCGGCAGTGCCAGGTCATCTGTGGATGGCGCATCGCCCGGCAACCCCGACGCGTCGAGGTCCGTCGCAACATCGTCTGACGTCGCCGCGTATGCCAAGGGAGCGGGCAAGCCCAGCTGCAGCATAAGGAGGGCGGATAGCAATAAAGTACAGGTTTTTATACCAAACGTCTTTCTCATAACGACTCCCATCCCCTTGGCACAACCCGTTATGCCTAACATCATGGTATCATGACGCAGGTATTGTGGCATTTGCACACGCACAGTCTTGAGTCAAGCTCGTTTTTGGGGAGGCGCAGGTGAGAGACACGACGACCTTTTTTTGCAACACCTCCTGCGAGTTCTTTCCTTGCCACGAAGGCGTTGACCCCCACGAGTTCAACTGCCTGTTTTGCTATTGCCCCTTGTATGCGCTGGGACCGCGTTGCGGAGGGGATTTTTGCTATACGGAGCGAGGCGTAAAGGACTGCTCCAAGTGCACGCGACTGCACAAGGGCGATGCGGGCGCTCGTATTGTTCGCGAGCGCTTTGCCGAGCTTGCGGATCTGGCACAGCAAGGGCAAGGCGGCGAGCGATGAGGGTCCTTGTGGTCGGCGGTGCAGGAAGCGGAAAGTCGGCGTATGCGGAACGTTTGGCGTGTAGCCTGTCGGCTGCGCGAACCTACGTGGCTACCATGGAGAGCCGCAGCCCCGAAGCAAGGTCGCGCATCGCACGCCACCAAAGGCAAAGGGCCGGACTTGGGTTCCAGACGCTTGAGTGCCCCATGAGCTTGGCTGAGGCGTTGCCCGAAGACGTGGTCCACGGCGTGGCGCTTCTTGAGGACGTGGGCAACCTTGTGGCAAACACGCTTTTTTTGCATGACGGCAGCATGCAAGACCCCAGCAAGGCGCTGGAACTCATAAAGTGCGAGTTTGCGAGCTTCTGCCATGGATACGAGCACGTAGTGGTCGTGGGCAACCAGGTTGGTTCGAGCAAGACCCCTTCAGGCAATGAGACCTTGGCATGGGTTCGTGTGGTGGGAGCGCTGTGCTGTTGGCTTGCCGCGCAGTTTGATGTGGTGGTGGAGGTCACCACTGGCATCCCACTCGTCGTGAAGGGCCGCCTCCCATGAGCGTGCTACAAGCCATCGTTATGGCACTTTCGTGCTTCAGCAAGATTCCCATGCCCCAAGTTGAGTGGAACGAGCGAAACATGCGCTACCTCATGGCAGCGTTTCCGCTGGTTGGCGCAATTGTGGGGGGCTGTGGCTGGCTGTGGTGGATGGCTTGCGATGCGCTGGGGTTCTTATCACTCACGCGCGCTGCTGGGCTTGCGCTGCTGCCCCTTGCCATAACGGGCGGCATTCACATGGACGGCTTTGCCGATGTGGTGGACGCACAGTCGAGCCACGCGGACCCCGCGCGCAAGCGGCAGATACTTAAGGACCCACACGTGGGCGCCTTTGCCATCATGGGGATTTGCGGATACCTCATCGCGTATGTCGCACTTGCCAGCGAGTTGGATGTGCGTTTGATGCTCGTCTTTGTCTGTGCCCCCATTATCAGCCGATGCCTGAGCGCCTGGGCGGCCGTGTCGTGGAACGCCGCTGGCACAAGCGGCATGTTTGCAACCGTACATGATGCGGCGAACCGACGGACCGTTTGCCTCGTGCTTGCGCTGACGTTTGCCATCACGGCTGGAATCATGCTCTGGTGCGACCTCGTTGTTGGCGGGAGTGCATTAGTTCTATCTGTCCTTCTGTTCGTGTGGCTCAAGCGCTTCGCGGCCCGTGAGTTTGGAGGCATGAGCGGTGACTTGCTGGGGTTCTATGTGCAGGTAACAGAGCTTGCCGTGCTTGCGTGCGTGGTGGTTTTGGGAAAGGCGGTGTTGCCGTGATACTCATCATAGGAGGTATCGCTTCGGGCAAGCGCAGCTATGCGCAGAGCTTGGGGTATCCGGAGGAACGGATTGAGTACGACCTTCAGGACCTCTTGCGAGACGCCCCCCTGGATTCGCAGACGCTAGAGAAGCTCATGCACAAGGACGTGATAACGTGCTGCGAGGTGGGTATGGGCGTGGTGCCGCTTGATGCCAACGATAGGGCTTGGCGCGAGCTGGTGGGTAGGACATGCTGTGAGATTGCCGCGCGCGCAGACCAAGTGGTGCGCATGGTATGCGGCATTCCCGTTAGGATTAAGTAGAGAGGACAAATCATGGACAAGAAGAGGTGTCTTGCGATCAAGTCTGCACTTGCGCTGCTTTGCGCGCTTGTGTTCGCGCTTGGCAGCTTGGCGGGGTGTGGTTCGGTGGAAGGTACCGCTCCTGCCAACGATTCGGCGAGCGCCGATAATGCGAACGAGACGTCGTCAAGCACCACGGAGTACCTTGCCGAGGTCACGCTTGAGGGTGGAACCGGCCGGGCAAGCGTTACCTCGCCTGCATCCGTTACGATTGAGGGTGAACAAGCTACCGTAACCATCGAATGGTCAAGTCCCCACTATGACTACATGATCGTAAACGGCGAACGCTACCTCCCAGTGAACACAGAGGGCAACTCCATGTTTCAGATTCCCGTTCTGGCATTTGACGAGCCCTTTGAGGTCATTGCGGACACTACCGCCATGAGCCAACCGCACGAGATTACCTATCACCTCACTGTTGCGAGTCAAGATTGAGGCTCCGGTAGCACAGCCCTCGTTCGCCCCCACCTTGTAGCCTGACAAACAAAGTGACCGTCCTACGATTAGTGTACACAAGATTATTCAGGATTGACAAAACCCCAGTTGAGGCGATTCTTTCAGAAAACTAATGCACACTGTATAAAATAGGCAGTGTGCATTAGTTTTCTTAAAGCACTAGCGTCAACTGGGATTATAACGATTTAGCAAAACTAAATGTACACTATTTCGCGTAGCCCCCATCCTTTTGGATACTTAAGTTCGCTACCGGACTAGGAGACACGGAGAAACGCGGACAAATACAGCCCCCTCCGCGACGTGCTGGAGGGAGCTGTTGGTTGCCACGGTTGCAGTGAGCCGCTGCAGTCGCGCTATCGCACCGTGACCTTGCAGGTGACGGTCTTTGTCGCCTTCTTGTAGCTGCCGTTGCCGGCCGCGGTGACCTTGACCCTTATTTTGTAGGTGCCCCTCTTCGTGCCCTTGGCGACGGTGACCCTGCCGGTCTTCGCGTTTACCTTGAGGTACTTGGAGGAGCCCTTGGAGACCTTGGTGTAGGTAACGTCGCCCTTGGCCTTGGAGACGGTGATCGGGACGACCGACACTGCCTTCCCTTTGAGGGTGGAGAGCTTGGCGGTCTTCGTGACGACCTTGACCGTCATCGGGTTCTTGGCCTTGACGATCTTGAACTTCACCACTTTGCTGCCGCAGTAGTTGCCCTTGCCGGTTATCGTGACTGTCGCGGTGCCCACCTTTTTGTTGGACGCGTACTTTATGGTGTAGTCGGTGCCGAGCTCGAGCTTCCTGCCGCCGAGTGTGACCTTGGGCTTGATCGCCTTGCCCGTGTAGGGCTTCTCGCCGATGGCGGAGACGCTGGCCCCGGAGAGGCTCGCCGCCTTGATGGTGAGAGTGGCGCCCCTGAAGGTGACGCTGTAGTTGCCCTGCGTCGCCTTGCCAGAGGCGGTGATGGCGTAGGAGCCCACGCCCTCGCCGGCCGCGCGTGAGAGCTGATACGACACCGTGTCGGAGCCCAAGGTGCCGGTAACCGTTGCCGCGAGCGCCGGGTCCTTCGCGTCGTAGGCTGTGCCGGCGCCTCCCACGAGCGATGTGCAGCCGGAGAACATGTCATTGCCAGTATTCACGCTACTCGTTGTCCACCCCTTGCCAACATCAATCATGGTCAGCGAGGAGCAGCCGTTGAACATGCAGGACATGTCCGTAACTGACGAGGTATC
>JAUMWL010000088.1:2677-4624 GCA_030529665.1 Coriobacteriales bacterium | reverse complement strand
TCAGGGACGTGGTGTTGAGGCCGGAGAGGTCAACCGAGGGGAGGGATGAGCAGCCCAGGAACATGCTATGAATGAGCGTCACGGACGAGGTGTCGAGGCCCGTGAAGTCGATCGACTTGAGCTGGGAACAGTAGGAGAACATGTAGCTGAGGTCCTCGCACGCGACGACCGCCCCGTCGAACCGCATCGACTTGATTGTGCTAGCGTATAAGCGCCACGGCCAGCCAGAAGCCTTTTCCAGCGTGCCGGCACCGATGGTGAGCGTCCCCTCGGAGTCAATCGCCCACTGGCAGGTGCCGCAGGTACCGCTGGGATTCTCGCCAGAGTCGCCCTGCACCACGACACCCAGGTCGCCCTCGTCGGGCCCGAGCTCTGCCGACTGCTCCCCCACCGTGTCTTGGACGACCTCGATGGGGTCGATGGCCGACTCGCCAAGCGCCGGGACCGCCGCGAGGCCCAGTGCCATCGCCGCTCCGACGAGGCAGCCGAGCCACCTCTTCATTCATGTTCCTGATATAACAGCCACTCCTTTCGTATTCGTGCGGCGCGCAGGCGCCGCCCGCTCATCCAAGTTACGCACAATTCCTTTCGGGCTATGCACGATTATATGTCGCCTTTGCGCATAGTCGGAGCACATAGTCGGAACCAAGTGCTCCTACTCGCGAATGGGAATGTCGAAGTTCACGAGCGCAATCGGACGCACGCTGCCTTCCTTAACGGGAACCTCCACAGGAGCCCAACCATTGTTGGTCCACATAGGTATGACCTTTATCAAGTCCATGAGGAGGTCCGCCACCTCCTGTACCTGGTCCTTTGTGGGCACGAACCCCAAGTCACGCAGTCCCGCAAAGATGTCTTCCATGTTTGGGGTACTACGCGTTGAGTCAACTATGGCACGCACCGCGTCCGTTGCAAAATAACGGTCGTCTTCACCATCCGGCACGTTTGCGTCAAAATACGAGACGAGCGCTTGAGCTTCGGGAGTGCTCATGGTGGCATTCAAGACGCCCATCTTCAGTTGCTTCTTGGTCGGCAGACAGGGCGGCTTTCCTTCCTGCCCGTCCAGCACGGCACGTACCTTGTCGTGGTCCAGCTCATTCACGTAATCGTCAAGACTCTCAAGGTGCTGGGCAACAGAAGCCATGCGTGCCAGCTCCGCATCCAAAGCGTCTCGGTCCCTCACGGATGGCGCGAGTCTTTGGCCCAATACCTCAGCCATTACGATTACGGGCTCAACAAAGAACCACTCACCATCCACACGACACAGCTGCACCCCACCTTGGCCCATACGAGCGCGCTCAGCTACGAGTGCACGCAGTTCCTTCTCGCTCAGCTCGCACACATGCTCGTTTATTTCTGCCAACGCATCCGACATCGGCACCACGCCGCGCATATCTTGGATGGTTTCCACATACGTATAGGCCTTATCGAGGGCTTTTGCACGTGCTTCGCACATATCCCACATGGTTGTTTCGAGCGATGCCATGACCTCGCGCGGCATTATGCACACGAACTCATGCTCTCGATGGAATATTTGGAGAATGGGAAAACAGGAATGCGGCACGTCTTCCACAAACTTGCCCGAGTCGGCAAAGTGCTGCACACCGCCGGCTTTGTGCAGCTTCCTTGCCTCCGCGACGGACCAAGGGCCGCGCAACATGGACTTATGGAGCAGCGCCTCGGGGGTTGTATCTGCCACGCGCACGATCTCTTGCACCAGCTCTTTTCGCTGCCCCAGCATGTGCTCGTCCACAATTCCGTTGTTGCGTGCCAGCTCTTGCAGGGCCTTGTCATCGAGCTTGTCAATGGCCTGGGCAAGCGACCACGCCAGGGCACCGCTGGTGCATTCGTCCTCGATCTCCTCTTTTATTTGGTCATACTCCTCCTGCAACTGACTTGGAGTACGAGGCAAGCGTGCCTTGTCCTCATACTCCCTCACGGCAGCCG
>JAUMWL010000088.1:0-2577 GCA_030529665.1 Coriobacteriales bacterium | reverse complement strand
GCCGTAGGTGAGCACGCCTGCAAAGGGCAGCATCACGGTTTTGTAGCATGCGGGAAGTGAGAGTCCCATCTCGTCTTCCAGCTCTGCCTCGATACCGCGCACCACAAAGGCGTGACGCCCATACAAGAACAACACAGCCCTGTTGTCTCGCACCACAAAGAAGCTGTCGAGCAGGGCGTCCTTCCACGCCTCGATCTCTCGCAAATTCGTGCGATTCAGGCGCAGGGGGTTGTTTTGTATAAAGTCGTCTATAAGGCTGCGATTTCCGTCCTTGCCCCATACGCCCTCAAAAATGACCCCAAAGTCCGGATCATCCAGTCGGTCGCAAGGAAATCGCGGCGAGCTGGGCAGGTCAAAATGCGGTGCCAGTCAATCGATAAGCCCCAAAAAGAGCTTCTGGAACCTTCGTGCATCCGAACTCTTTAGAATCACACTCGCTCCTATCCAAAACTGGCAAAAGGGGTTTAGCCCCTTATGACAAAATCATCGCACAGTATAGCAATATCGCCTTCAAAGCGTACCGTGCCCTCGTATCCCTCGCAATTGCCCACGTGCTTGTTATAGAAACCGTCAAGCGCGGCCATGATGGTGCCCCCGTGAGCGACAACCACAACCCGCTCCTCTCCGCGTTTGTTCGCCGCGCGCAAAAGCCCAAACAGCGCATCCTTGGTGCGGCGGACAAAGTCCTTAAGCGACTCCCCTCCCGGGCACTGGCCTTCGCAGTTGCCGTCCACCCACGTGCGATACGCCGCATCGTGCTCCATCTGGTCTGGGGTTCGGCCCTCAAAGTCACCAAAGTCGAACTCCTCCAGCCCCGGCACGGGCAGGATTCGAGCACGCGGAAAGCAGAGCTCGGCCGTCTGACGCGCACGGAGCATGGGGCTCACATACACCTTGTCCACATCGGTACAGGTGCCAAACCGCGCGCATTGCTCAACGCCACGCCTGCTCAGCGGCTCGTCGGTGCGCATGCCCACATAGCGGTGCTCCTCGTTGCCGGCCGTGGCGGCATGACGCAAAAGAACGAGCCTCATTGGTCGCCCACCTTGTGGTCCACCTTGTAGGAGGTGATGCCGCAGTCGGCAAACGTGGGACCCGTGACATACAGGTTGAGCGCCATGTCCAGCAAGGGAACGAGGCACACCGCACCGGTTCCCTCGCCCAGCCGCATGTTGGCGTGGATGATTGCAGAGAAGCCCATGCGATCCAGAAGCACGGCCGCACCAGGCTCTGCCGAGAGGTGCGAGGCCAGCATGGCACCCTTGCACTCGGGCCGAAGCTGCCACGCACAGTAGGCTGCCACCACGCTTATGAACCCGTCGATTATGACGGGCACACGATGCACCGCACCACCCAAGAAGACGCCGCACATGGCAGCGATGTCAAACCCGCCTAGCTTGGCAAGCACGTCTAGGGGGTCGTGTGGGTCGGGGCGGTTTGCGTCAAGCGCTTGCCGCACCACCTCGGCCTTGTGACGCACGCCAGCTTTGGGCAGGCCCGCCCCCGGTCCCGTGAGCTCCAAGGGGTCCTTGTCCGTAAAAGCGCAGGTCATTGCCGTTGAGGTGGTGGTGTTTCCAATGCCCATCTCGCCCGTGGCAACGAGGCTATATCCTTGGGAAGCGAGCTCGCCCACCAGATCCACGCCTGTGCGAATCGCCTGGAGCGCCTGCTCGCGCGTCATGGCGGCTCCGCGCGAAATGTCGGCCGTTCCCGCCGCAACGCGCAGGTCGCGCATGCCGTCCATATGCAGAGGCTCAAACATGCCCATGTCTACGGGCACGCAGTCTATGCCCACGGGCTCGCACATCTTGTTTATGGACGAGATGCCCCGCACCGCATTGGCCGCGATGAGCCGCGTGACGTCCGCTCCACTTTGCGAGACGTTCTGCTGAGTCACGCCATTGTCGGCGCAAAGAACCACCACGCAGCGCTTGGAGAGGTCCGGGCTGTCGTTGCCCGTAAGCGCGGCTACCTGGACGATCGCGTCCTCAAGCGCGCCAAGAGAACCCACCGGCTTGGCAATCGAGTTCCAACGGTCGCGCGCTCGCGCCGCAGCCGACGCGTCTGGTGGGGCTATGGGGAGCTGGGCGAGGTAGGTGTCCATGGATATGGTCGCTTCCTTGGTCGTATTGCCGCATTGTTGTGTGGTTGCGCTGTGGCAGTGCGCTTCTTTGAGCGACATTGTAGCCCAAGTATCGCGTGGCGAGCTGCTAGGTATCTTGCCAAGATTCCCCGACATCATAGTTTTGCCCGTACATGTTTTGGCAAAAGAGCTTCTTCGCGCACTCAATCGTTGTCGTCTCCACGCCGCGCAGCCCCAGGGTGTCGAGAGCGCCATCGATTTGGGCACGGGCATCGTTGTGGAGCTGTAGATGAAGTCATCCTACAAGCTGTTTGGGGCCGTATCCAACCACCTTTCCATTCGTGGTGTGATTTGCGACGTTTCCGGGCCGGGTTTGTCGCTTGTCTCACAGCGAATCGGCGCAGGTCGGTGCGAACATTTGCCGGACTGCGTGCTGTGATTGCGAGCTGTGTGGCTCGCCAGCGCCGGGGCGTGCTGTCTTTTCGACCAGTGTG
>JAUMWL010000240.1 GCA_030529665.1 Coriobacteriales bacterium | reverse complement strand
TCCCCGCCGCCCCGCTGTCGGCGACCCCCACCAGATTCCCGCGACGGCGGAACGCCTTCGTTCGTACGTCCTGTTGTCAAAACTAATCATCGTGCATTTGGACGTAGAATGGGGTATAGTATTAATTACATACGCTTACATATGAATACGGAGATGCTATGAGCGCGCAGGTTATGGCACCAGTAAACGCGAGAGTGAGAGCTGACGAGAGGGAAACCTTCTATAGAATATGCGATATGATTGGCACAACGCCATCTAACGCCATACGCATGTTCGTCTCGGCGTTCAATCGCAGGGGCGGTTTTCCCTTCGACACGGCGAACCCGTACGGATTCAACGCAGAAACTCTGCAAGCCATGGACGACGCTGTGAACGGTCGGAACCTCAGCGGCCCTTACAACAGCGTTGAGGAGATGTTTGCCGCTATGGACCTCGACGGCGAAGGGGACTAGCACAGTATGTTGCAGCTGAAGCGCACCGCTCAGTTCAAAAGAGACGTGAAACTCGCCAAGCGCAGAGGCAAAGACATCAACAAACTCATGGACGTCATACGGCTAATCGTATGCGAAAGCGAAATGCCTGCCGAGCTAAGGGATCACGAGCTGGTGAGTAATTTCAAGGGGCATCGTGAGTGCCACATCGAGCCGGATTGGCTGCTGGTCTATCGTTTGGAACGAAACGAATTGATCTGCACTGCCGTTCGGACGGGGACGCATTCCGACCTCTTTAACAAATAGCATTTGCCGTACGGGTTGACCGCACAAATGATGTGTTTTTAAGGTCCTAAGTGCACCGCGCAGGCACTGTACCGAGCACTTGACGCTCACAAAAAACTACAATCTGGCCGTCGTAAATGCTACAATGTGATCGTCAAAAATACTACAATCTGACCGCCGCATACAAGGAGCAATCGCAATGGCACATGACTATCTTCCGAGGCTCGCCGATGACCTTCTGAGGGACCGACTCTCCTATGCCGGAGCAGTACTCATACGGGGTGCCAAGTGGTGTGGAAAGACGCGCACGGCCGAGCAGCAGGCGGCCAGCGCGCTCTATCTTCAGGACCCGGATTCACGTGCAAGCAACCTGATGCTCGCCGAGACGAAACCCTCAGTGTTGCTAAGGGGGGCGCATCCTCGCCTCATCGACGAATGGCAGGACGCTCCGCAGCTCTGGGACGCCGCGCGTTTCGACATCGACCGCGCCGGGGGCCACGGGCTCTACATCTTCACAGGCTCTGCCACGCCAGGCAAGAGGCCCGCCCATTCGGGAGCGGGACGCTTCTCGTTCCTCACCATGTATCCCATGTCGCTGTACGAGTCCGGGGAGTCCACTGGCGAGGTGTCCCTCGTAGACCTCTTCGGAAGCCCGGACGAGATATTTGGGTTGTCGACGGGCGACGTTGAGACAATTGCCCAGCAGGTTTGTCGCGGTGGCTGGCCCGAGGCGGTAGCCGCAGGGGCAGGACCCACGACGAGCATACCTCATGACTACCTCGCCGCCGTTGCCGAGCAGGATATATCCGAGATCGATGGGATTCGCCGCAGTTCGCGTGACGCGATGCTCATCATGCGTGCCTTTGCCCGCTGCGTGGGCACGATGTCCGATATGAAGAGCGTTCGCCAGAGCATTACCCAACGAAAAGAAGAGCTGGGCAGAACCACCTTCAATGACTACGTAAGCTCCTTGCGAAGGCTCTACGTATTCGACGACCTCGAGGCATGGAGGCCGTCATTGCAGGCGCGAACGCGCGTCTCTGCGACTCCCACGCGTCACTTTGTGGATCCCTCGCTTGCCGCGGCGGCACTCGGCGCTACTTCCGACATGTTGCTTGCCGATATGCCCACTCTCGGCTTGCTCTTCGAGTCACTCTGCGTGCGCGATTTGCGAGCATACCTGAGCACGATACGCGGCGAGCTGTACCATTACCATGACATGACTGGACTCGAGGCTGACGCCATAGCCGTGTCGCCGGATGGCTCGTGGGGGGCTTTCGAAATGAAGATTAACCCCAACGCCACTGACGCCGCTGCTGCCTCGCTCAAGAAGCTTGCAAACAAGGTGGACGAGTCGGTGGGGAGGATGGCATTCCTTGCCGTTATAACCACATCGGGCTATGCCTACCGTCGTGACGATGGCGTTTACGTGATACCAATATCCTGCCTCGCGCCATGAGTCGCGTGGGACGTCGAGCTTATCCACGAGCAGCCAGTCGTAGCTCGGGGCAATGCGAAGACTTCCCGCAAGCCCGCATGACATAAATTGGAAAGCTCGCACGAAGAGGTGATTGAGATGTAGCAACCTACAAGAAAGGAACGGCTATGTCTCGATCCTACAAGAAGACGCCCATTTGTGCAGTATTGCTTCTGTCCCGTCAGGCCATTGGAGCGATTTATCACCCCAACGCTTCGAAACTGTGTGGGTAAGGTTGCTAAATACCCAAACGCGGAACTTTCCCCAGCGGCATCGCAGACGGTACGGCCGTGAGGTATGCGAGTCACCGCCTCCGTGAGTTTGGAGCCGTCCACATGCGCCTGTCCTGCAACCGTGAACTGAAGGAGACGGTTTCTCAATTCACGGTTGCCAAAACCAGCTCTTTCGCCATCGTGCGACCTGCTGTTTTGCGGAGCCGACCGGTGACCGTGAATGGTGGTGTCTCCCGGCGTGGCGGCACTGAGTATGCGGTCTCCGCTCGGCGGGCTCAGGTAATCCCTAGACAAGGATGGCATTCTGGCCGGTCCGTGAAAATGCAGAATTATACCCGCGCCAAAGTGTATTGGGCTGTGAGTCTCGGCATCGCTAGTACTCCAGTGTCGTCTCAATCAATTCGCGACCACAGAAGAACGAGCGGCGGGTATCGTCTCGCTTGATGCCGCGCGTGCGTCCTGCGGAGGCTCCGGCCCGCATGAGGAACAAGCCCGTCTCGTGGGGCGATAACGGAATCGGAGGGTGTTGTCGTGCACAACGCCCGATGTTTGTGGTGTGTTTTGCGACATTTCTGGCTGGAATATGTCGCTTTCCGCATCACGAACCGCAGGTCCGTTTGGACGTTCGCTTGGGGCGGATTGACCCACACTGCTCCAAAAGACAGCACGCCCGGCCCCGCGCCGCCCACACAGCTCGCGATCCCAGCACGCCCGCCCCCGCGCTGCCCTTCGCGGTCCCACAGATCTCATAATTGTGAATGCTGTTGCGAGTTCACTCTCTTTGGTTGCGCTAAAATAGAACCCA
>JAUMWL010000087.1 GCA_030529665.1 Coriobacteriales bacterium | reverse complement strand
AGGTCGTGCGCCTGACCCATGGCATAGTCGTTGGGGTCGTGCGCGGGCGTGACCTTCACGAAGCCGGTGCCAAAGCCCGCGTCCACGTGCCAGTCGGCAAAGATGGGAATCTCGCGGTCCACGATGGGCAGCATGACGGTCTTGCCCACGAACTTTGCCTTTTCTGGGTCCTCGGGACTCACGGCAATGCCGGTGTCGCCCAGCATGGTCTCGGGGCGCGTGGTGGCAACCTCAATGTACTCGATGCCGTCCACCGGCTCGGTAAGCGGGTAGCGCAGGTGCCAGAGGTGGCCCTTCTCGTCCTGGTACTCCGCCTCGTCGTCACTGATGGCGGTGGTGCAGCTGGGGCACCAGTTTACTATGCGCTTGCCGCGGTAAATGAGACCGTCGTGGTACCAGTCGCAGAACACCTTGCGCACGGCCTTGGCGTACTCGTCGCTCATGGTGAACTTCTCGTCCTCAAAGTCGATGGAGCAACCCATGCGCTTGATTTGCTGGACGATGATTCCGCCGTACTCGCGACGCCAGTCCTGACAGGCCTCGAGGAACTTCTCGCGACCTATGGCCAGGCGAGAGATTCCCTCTTCTTTGAGCTTCTTGTCAACCTTGGTCTGCGTGGCAATACCCGCATGGTCGGTACCAAGAATCCAACGCGTGGAGCGACCCCGCATGCGAGCGTAGCGTACGTAGGTGTCCTGAATCGTGTCGTCCATGGCATGGCCCATGTGAAGCACGCCGGTAACGTTTGGCGGTGGTATGACCACCGTGCAATCCTCCGACCCTTCGCTACGTCTAAAGCATCCCGCATCCATCCACTGCTCCACGAGCTCTGGCTCGCTTTGCTGTGGATCATAGATCTTTGGCATCTCTTCCACAGTAAACCACTCTCTCGATAGACAACGATTTACTAAGGATACCATGAATGCGACGCTCTGTCGTGCAAAGGGTGGCGCTCTTTGGCAAAAAGGGGCTTGGCCCCTTCTAGCCATTGGCCCCCTTTTGCCATTTTAACTATTTATATGCGCGTCAATCTCGGCCATTATTACCGACACCTCGGCGTCGGTAAGGTCTGCCTGCGCCACTTCCACGTCCTTTTGGGCACGCAAAAGAGACTCTTCTGCCTCGCCAATCTGCCGCTGCAGCGTCTCGATGCGCTTTTGGGACTCGGCGACCCCAGCCTTCTTTTGCTCGATCTCGCGCTCGGCGTTAACAATAAAGCTGCGAGACACGGTAACGGCCTCGTATGCCCTTTGGTTCTCCACAAAGGCAGCGTCGACCCTGGCCGCACTCTCCGCCTCCCGGCGCTTAAGGGACTCAAGCTGCGTCTTTCCAACCTCAATGGCCGACAAGACGTCGCTCAGCTTATGACGCCTTCCGTCCATAATGCTCATGGCGTTGCGGCTCTCGCGTCCATAGCGCAGGGCGATTTCCCTTATGCTCCTTAGACCTTCCTGCGCGCTCTGGTTTTGCTCCTCGGCTTGCTTGCCCTCGCTCTCCAGGCGCTCAAGCCTTTCGGTCGCCTCCCTCAGCTCTTCTTCGAGCTTTGCGACCTCGTTTGACGACACCTGGCTCTGAGTTCTGGCGCGAGCTATCTCCTCGCAGATTTCGTGATGATCCTGCTCGGTTCTTTGGTAGCGCTTCTCGGCCTGGTCGAGTCTCTTTTGGGCCTCGTCGCCCGAAATGCGCAGACGTATTGCCTCCACGTCGGCATCGGCCAGATCGCTCAGCGCTCGCTTGTTTGACTCCCGGGCCTCGTCTTGCCTGGCAAGCGCATTCTGTAGGTCTTGCTCCGCCTTTTGCAACGCCTCGCGCTCGTTGTCGTCCAATCCAGGCAGCTGCTTTGCAAGCCGCAACGCCGCCTCGCACCTATAGCGCACGTTGGTCGTCTTCCTCAGCTCCTCCTGGACTCGCTCGTATACCTCTTTGGCCTGCTTTGCGGCTTCTTCGGCATCCTTTTGTTTTGCATGAATCCTTTCGAGCTCCTTGCGAGCCTCCTCCACGTCCATGCGCTCTCTCTCGATGACCAGCCGCTTGTCTTGTGCGGCCTGGCTTAGCATGCCATTCTCGTGCGGAAGCGACTTGCTGGCGACCCTTGCCTTAAGAAGTGCCGCACGCTTACTCTCTACCTCAGCCTTAGCCTCTTCTATGGCACGCAGAGCGTCGTCCACGGCGTGCTGGGCATCGCTTGCGATCTTGCGGTTGCGGTTGAGGTCTTCTCTGGAAGAGTTCTCGTTCTCCCCCGACTTCTCAACGTTTTCGCGAGCACCGTCGAGGAGCTGCTCGGCATTGTCGCGCTCCTTTTCCAACAGCACGAGCATAGCCTCGGCCGCAATGCGCTCCTCCCTTGCCGTAGCAAGCTCTGCTTGGGCAGACTCCAAGTCCAGGCGTGTCCTCCTGCTGAGGGCCTCGTTGGGAAGCACGTCGTCCTTGGTCTTGGCAAGCCTGTTCTTTAGCTCCTCTATGGCACTCTCGGCCAATTCGCGCTGGGTGTTGGCAGACTGCAACGAACGTCGCATGGTGTTTAAGGAGTCTTGTACTGCATCGCGCGCCTTAATCTTTGACTGCACGACTTCGCGTGCCTTGGCCTCGTTTTCCCTGGCCTCTACAAGCGATAGACCCATGACTACCCCTTTTGAAACATGCAACCCCACACCGAGCGAATGCTCTAAGAATAGCAATTTTGGGATTACGATGCCACCATTTTTAAGGAGATTGACGCGAGGTCGCATTCGATTTGTTGCCATTCACGGACCAGCCATCTGGGCACGATGGGCCATGCCAAGCCGTCGCGGCACGCCCGTCGCCGCTCGTGGTGATTCCATGATGTGGTTTGCGACATTTCAGGGCCAGATTTGTCGCTTTTCACATCGCGTACTGTTGGCCGACGGGGACGTGCGCCTTGAGATGTGCTGACTTTTGGAGCTGTGTGGCTCGCGAGCCCAGAGGCGTGCTGTCTTTGCGAGCGGTGTGGCTCGTCCGCCTGGTGGTGTGCTGTATTTGCAAGCTGTGTGGGTCGGGCCGGTCTGGGTGTGCTGTCTTTTGGAGCTGTGTGGCCCGTCTGCCTAAGGACGTGCTGTGATTGCGAGCTGTGTGGCTAGCGCATCCACACTGCTCTTAATCACAGCACACATGGCCGGGTGCCAGCCACACTGCTCGCAATCACAGCACACAAGGCAGGGAGTCACCCACACAGCTCGCGATTACAGCACAATCGGGACAGGTTGGCCCACACTGCTCGCAATCACAGCACACGTGGCAGGGGGCCAGCCGGACGGGCAGCGGGGACGGGGACGTTACTCCTGCCTTAGCAGGACAAGCGTCCCCGTCCCCGTCGTCCGGCTTACGCGATGACCCGCGCGGCGTTTCCCGCGTTTCTCTCCACTATGGGCGGCTCGCTGCCAAGCACGGACTCCTTGGTTACCGTAACCTTGCTTATGCTAAGGTCGCTGGGCAGGTCAAACATTATGTCTTGGAGCACCTGCTCGCATATGGACCTCAGGCCACGCGCACCCGTCTGGCGCTCTATGGCCTGGTGAGCTATGGCGCGCAGCGCATCGTCGGTAAACTCAAGCTCCACGCCCTCTATCTGGAACATCCGGCGGTACTGCTTGACCAGAGCGTTTCGAGGAGTCGTAAGAATAACCATAAGGTCGTCCTCGGTCAGCTCCCTGGTGGAGGTGATAACGGGAATCCTGCCCACGAACTCGGGAATCATGCCAAACTTCTGCAGGTCCTGCGGCATAACCGACGCCATGAGCTCGTCCTCGTAGTCCTCCACGTTGCGACCCAGCTCTCCCGAGAAGCCAATGCCCCTCTTGCCAATGCGGTCGGCCACGATCTTGTCGAGGCCAACAAAGGCACCGGCGCAAATAAAGAGGATGTTGCGCGTGTCTATGTGGATGAGCTCCTGCTGGGGATGCTTGCGGCCACCTTGCGGCGGAACGCTGGCCTCAGTTCCCTCCAAGATCTTAAGAAGGGCCTGTTGCACGCCTTCGCCACTCACGTCACGGGTGATGGAGAGGTTCTCGGCCTTGCGGGCCACCTTGTCGATCTCGTCCACATACACAATGCCCAGCTCCGCACGCTCCACGTCGCCATCGGCCGCAGTAATGAGCTTGAGCAGGATGTTCTCCACGTCCTCGCCCACATAGCCCGCCTCGGTAAGCGTAGTTGCGTCGGCAATGGCAAAGGGAACCTCCAAAAAGCGCGCAAGCGTCTGCGCAAGGAGCGTCTTGCCCGTGCCCGTGGGACCTAGCAGCAATATGTTGCTCTTTGCGAGCTCAACGCCCTCCTCGCCCTCCGGCACCTCGTCGTCACCCGAGATGATGCGGCGATAATGGTTGTATACGGCCACGCTCATGGCGCGCTTTGCATTCTCCTGCCCCATGACGTACTGGGACAGCTCGTCGTAGATCTGGTGAGGCGTGGGCAGGCTTCCCAAGGGAATCGCGGCCATGCTGGCATCGGTAGGAGTCGATACCTGGTCCGCCTCCTCTATGATCTCCATGCACGCGTTTACGCACTCGTCGCAAATAAAGATACCGTCGGTACCCTGTATGAGCTTGCTCACCTGGTGGCGTGATTTGCCGCAAAACGAGCAGCGCATTTGATCCTTGGTGGGCACGCCTTACTCCTCGTCCTTGTTCTCCACGCGCGACGTGATGACCCGGTCAACAAGACCGTACTCCAAGGCCGCCTGGGCCCTGAGGTAGTTGTCGCGCTCGGTGTCCTGCTGGATCTTCTCGATAGGCTGACCCGTTGCATCCGAGAGAATCTGGTTGAGGTGCTCGCGAATGTACTTTGTCTCGTCCGCCACGATCTGGATGTCGGTCTGCTGGCCCTGCACGCCCGAGCTAGGCTGATGGATAAGCACCATGGAGTTGGGCAGTGCCATGCGCTTGCCCTTGGCGCCACATGCCAAAAGAACCGCCGCCATGGACGCCGCCATGCCCACGCAAATGGTGGAGACCTCGGGCTTGATGAAGTTCATGGTGTCCAGGATGCCCAGACCGGCGTAGACCTCGCCGCCAGGCGAATCGATGTAGAGCGAGATCTCCTTGTCGGGATCTTGGCTCTCAAGATGTAGCAGCTGGGCAATGACGAGGTTGGCGCTCTCACGCGTAATGGGCTCGCCCAAAAAGACGATGCGATCGTTGAGCAGCCTAGAGTAGATGTCGTAGCTGCGCTCGCCACGGGGCGTCTGCTCTATGACATAGGGAATCAACGGAATGTTTGTGGGGTTGACCATAATCTCCTCCTCCTATATGGCACAAGGTTTCCCGGAAAGGGTGTGCCGCTTACGAACAAAGGGACATACCCCTCCATATGCATTCGATGCATAGATCCAAGAGAGGCACGTCCCTTCTGCAATACAACCAAGAGAAAGCTACTCGGCGTCCTCCTCGGCACGCTTTGCCGCGATCTCGTCAACCACGTTTACCGTGGCGTTCTCCACGAGCCACTGCACGGCCTTGGTGCGGCGGATGGACTCGCGCACGGCAGGAAGACGGCCCTCCCTCAGGAAATCGGCCATGGCGCTCTTTATGTCGGGCACGCCGGCCTTCTGGAACTCCTCGCGCACGTCGTCCTCGGTTGCCTCGAGCCCAAGGTGATCGGCAAGGGCGTCGAGCGCGAGCGACTGGCGGGCACGCTCCTCGGCCTGGGCGCGCATGTCGGCAATAAAGTCCTCGGTGGTGGCACCGCGGCTCTGGAGATACATGTCAAGTGACATGTTCTGGCTCTGAAGCTGCGTGAGGAACTGGTTGGCGATCTCGTTAAAGACCTGCTCGGTGTAGGTTGCGGGGACCTCGTCCATAGCAAGGCACTCGCCCATGGCCTCCACCACACGGTCCTCCTTGAGCTGGGGAAGCGTGGCCTTCTTGTCGTTCTCCACTTCCTCCTTAACTGCCTCGCGGAGCTCCTCGATGGTCTCGAAGCCAAACTCGTCCTTTACGTTATCGTCGGTGATCTGGGGACGCACGGGCACGCGAATGCCGTTTACCTTTACCTTTGCGGCAAAGGTGGCCTCGGCCGTCTCGCCGTCGCGCTCGGCCGAACGAGTCCAGGAAATCTCCTTCTCCTCGCCCTTCTTCATGCCGCGCAGGCCGTCGCGGAACTCGGGGTGAATGCGCTCGTTGTCCAGGCTGAACATGCGGTTCTCGCCCTCGTACTCACGAAGGTTGCTGATGTTCTCCACGTCGCACACAAGCATGTCGTTGCCCTCGGCGGCACGGTCTTCCTCAACGTCCTCAAACTTGGTCCTGTAGGCCATAAGAACGTCGAGCTGCTGATCGATCTCGGCCTCGGTAACCTCCTCGGGAGGCATGTTGATGGTGGGGGCGTCGTAGCTTGTGAGCTCTGCGTCGGGACGGACGGAAATCTTTGCCTCGATGCTGTAGTCGGACTTCTCCTGCGCAAGCGACGGGTTCTCACCGTAGTCGATCTGGCCAAGGGGCACGACGTTGAGCTGCTCGATCATGAGGGGCTCGGCCTCGGTAAGCAGGTTGTTGGTAGCCTCGGCAAGAACTGCCTCGCGGCCCACGATGCCATCTATAACGGGACGCGGGGCACGGCCACGACGGAAGCCCTGGAATGCGTACTTGCGCGCGATGTCCTTGTAGGTCTTTGCAATGGCAGCGTCTACGTCCTTTTTGCCAATGATGAGATTAGCGACCAGAAGACCGCTCTCGGGCTTCTCGGTGGTGACGGTGATATTCAACGTTCCTCCAGTTTCTTCGTACCTTAGTGCAGGGATACTTACCCCAAAAGTGCAATGGTGCGGGCGAAAGGACTCGAACCTTCACGGGGTCTCCCCCACTGGAACCTAAATCCAGCGCGTCTGCCAGTTTCGCCACGCCCGCTTGTGCACAGCGTGCCATATTAGCAGATTTGCAATTGCTTTGTCCATTATTTTGTGCTCATCGCAATCACCATACACAATTGTTGCCGTGCACGGAACCATTGGGCCTACCCTTTGCGTTTGCCATTACTATTACTATTGGTCTGTGACCCCAACGCAAGGAGGACCCTATGTTGTTCCCAAATCGTGGACAAAAGCCTGTTGCCGTAGCCCTTGCCGTGCTCTGCGTGGTGCTTGTGGGCGTTAGCATGTGCTTGGCGGCGTGTAAGCAATCCTCCGCAATTGAGGAGGTGGCGCAAGAGGCCTCCAACGCGAGCGCCGAGGTAAAGGCGTTGGCGCGCCCACAAATTATGGCGACGGCCATGGGCGACTCTGCCGCCAGCGTACAGCCCAACGTCGCAGAATACACGGTAAAGAAGGACCTCTCAAACGTTACCAACATAAATGACGTATACATGTCGGACGAGGCCAAGCAGATACTGGCGCAATACGGCTTCGTGGTGGAGGAGGACCGAGGTGGCCAGGAGTTCTTTGACGTGTACGAGACCAATCGCTATGCCAAGCTCCCCAACTTTGTTACGGTTGACTCCCTCATGCACACCTATCACCTGTACTTCCAGCACCTGCAAAAGAGCACCGAGAAGGACCACCTCGCGGCTGCCGTTCTGGGCATGAGCCAGCAGCTCCTGCAAGAGAGCCAACGGCAACTCGACTCCCTCAAGGGTTCCGAATGGGAGCAGGCTGCCCTGAGAAACGTTGCGTTCTTTGCCGTTGGCGCAGCGCTACAGGATCCGAGCACGCAGATTCCCGCGGAGGTTGCGGACACGGTGGCTGCGGAATTGGGAGCCATAGAGGCGGCAAGCGGCATCCAAAAATCGGCGATAACCCAAGACGACGAGGACTACTCGCAATACAAGCCCCGTGGCTACTATGCGGGCGACCCCACGCTCGAGGCGTACTTTCGCACCATGATGTGGTACGGTCGCATGAACTTTAGGCAGTCGGACGAGGACCTGGACAGAAGCGCCATGCTCATGACCTTGGCGCTTACGGGCGATGCGTACAAGCGGTGGGAGGCCGTATACACCGTTACCAGCTTCTTTGCCGGAGCAAGTGACGACTGTGGGTACTTTGAGTACAAGCCCCTCATAGACGCCTCGTATGGGGCAGACGTTGCTGCGGACGCGCTGGTGGGAAACGAGGAGGCTTGGCAGCGCTATCATGCGCTCACGGCCACCATGCCCGCGCCTCAGATCAACTCCGTGCCACAGGGCACGGACTCCAACCCGGACGCAAGCCCCGCCGAGGACCAAAAGGGATATCGCCTTATGGGGCAGCGCTTTACGCTGGACGAGATGATCTTTGCGCAGCTCCTGTACCCCAACGTGGGCAAAAACGCATCCGGGCAGACGAGGACCATGCCCGACGCGCTTGACGTGCCCGCAGTGTTGGGGTCCACAACCGCACGTGCCATAACCCAAGATCGCGGCTACGACTCCTTTGACAAGTACGCGACCAACCTGGAGACCCTGCGTGCCGAGCTGTCAGACGAGGATGACCCCCGTTGGTCTGCAAGTCTCTATGCGCAATGGCTCTATACCATCAATCCCCTGCTCGCGACCAAGGGTGAGGGATACCCCACGTTTATGCAGACCGAGCAATGGGCGCGCAAGAACCTGCAGGGGTATTTGGGCAGCTACACCGAGCTCAAGCATGATACGGTGCTCTATGGAAAGCAGGTCTTGGCAGAAGGTGGCGGCGGGCCTTTGGAGGACGTGGATGACCGCGGCTATGTGGAGCCGGAGCCCGAGGTATTTGCGCGCCTAGCCAACCTTACGAGCGCGACCTCCACCGGCTTGGAGGGCTACGGTCTTCTTGGCAGCGACGACAAGCAGTACCTGGCACTCTTGCAGGAGCTGGCCAACAGGCTCCAGTCCATTGCGTACAAGGAGCTTTGCAACGAGGCTATTCTTGACGACGAATACGAGCTCATTCGCACCTATGGCGAGCAGCTGGAGCATTTTTGGCAGGAGGTATACAAGGACGAGGCGGACGACCAGTACTTTACGAGCATGGAGTTTCCCGCAGCCCTTGTGGTGGACGTTGCCACCGATGCCAGCACGGGAAGCGTGTTGCAGCTGGGAACGGGCAGGTGCTCAAAGATAACGGTCGTGGTGCCCGTAGACGGCGAGCTGCGCATTGCCTCGGGATCCACGTTTAGCTTTTATCAGTTTGAGCAGCCGCTGTCCGAGCGCCTTACCGACGCCGAGTGGCGCCAGATGCTTGGCATGACGCCCGGCAGCGACGGAAGGCTGCAAAAGTCGGAGTCGATGAGCCTGGAGGACTGGACAGGCGACTTTACCGTAAGCAACACCTAGCATGAGACAAGGTTGCCCGATCGTCTTTGGCCACGCGGCCGCCATGCGCGCGGTTGCCGTCATCGCTTGCTTGGCTGCGGTGGCGGCGGTGCTTTGGTTTGCGTTCTTGCGCCAGGACGTGCCGGACTGGGTTGTGTGGGAGCAAAAGGAACTGCGCTATGGCGGCATGAGCGCCCAGCTCGACGCGCGCCGCGTGACGCTTGTGGACGAACAGGGCAAGGTGTCCGTGCGAACGCCTTCCCAATGGCTTGTGCAGTCCTTTTGCGTCTGCGACGCAAACCGCGACGGTGTGGAAGACCTTGTGCTCTTGGCTTGGCGGCGCGGCAAGTACGCAGACTCCCGTCCGTTCTGGGTCTTGGAAGACGAACGCACGTGGTCGCAGCACGTGTTTGTGGTGGACGCCAACAACAATTCGATCGAGCCCGTTTGGATGTCTTCGGGCGTCGGGGTGGATGTGGTTGCCATAGACAAGGGCGAGAGCGGTCACATATTCCTCACGCACCGCGATGGGGTGAGGACCGCATGGGAATGGGGCACATGGGGATTTGCCCTTATGGACCAGGACGACACGACCAAAGAGCCCCACAACACGGCGTCCATCCTGGTAACGGGTGACATAATTGCACATGAGTCTCTCTTTGAGCAGGCGTGGGTCCCAAGCAAACGAGCATTTGAATTTGATCCCATGTTTGAGCTGTTGCAAAAGCGCGTGTCGTCATACGATTTGGCGGTGGCTAGCCAAGAGACCGTCTTTGTGCACGACTCTGCACAAAGGAGCGGGTATCCCCTGTTTGGCACGCCGGAGTCCCTAGGCGATGCCGAGGTCCACGCCGGCTATGACGTGGTGTGCTGCGCCACGAACCATGCTGCCGACAAGGGCGAGCAAGGCATTGCCGACACCTTGGCGTTTTGGCGGGGACATCCAAGCATGACGGTTATGGGGATGCATGGCGCTGGCGAGTCGGCCGTGCGCACCATTGATGTAAACGGATACTCCGTCGCACTCCTTAACGCAACGGCATCCCTCAACGGTCGTGCTTTACCGACGGGCAGCGCATACGCCATCGACACGCTCGATAACGTTGACGAGCTATTGGGCCAGCTCAAGACCGAGTCTAAACGGGCCGACTTTACCCTGTGCCTGCTGCACATGGGAAGCGAATACGCCGCCCAACCAACCACTGCGGAGCGAGACGTGGCGCAACGGTTTGCAAACGTCGGTGCCGACGCCATAGTGTGCACCCATCCCCATGTGCTCCAACCTGTGGAGACGATACGCAGCGACGGCGACGAACCGTGCATCGTGTATTGGAGCCTGGGTAACCTCCTTTCGCACCAGGACGACCCACGGACCGTGGTTGGAGGCGCCGCAACCATCGTGCTTGGTCGCGGTAAAGACGGAGCTGCACGCGTTGTAGACCACAAGCTTCTGCATACGGTGAGCCATGTGGAATCGGGGTACACGGCCGCGTTCTTCGTGGACGACTATTCTGAGGAAATGGCCAAAAGGCATTGGATCGACTACACGCAATGGTACTGACAAAAAAGCCACCGGGCGATGATGCACCATCGCCCGGTGGCCAAACCGCCAAATGGCCGAAAGGGGCCAAGCCCCAATCGGCCACGCGCGTTACTCCTTGGGATACTTCTCGCGGGCAACGTAGCTGGTGTGCAGGGCCTTGTGGGCCTTGCCCTTGCCGTAGCCCTCGGTAAACCACTCGTCGTAGAGCTTGATGATGGAGGGGTTCTCGTGAGACATGCGCAGGGTCATGGCCTCGTCAGCGTCGTAGAGCGCCTTGGCGCGCAGGGCCTTGACGTCCACGGTGTCGCGCACGTACTGCGGCTGGATGACCTGGCCGCCGCCGTTGACGCAGCCGCCCGGGCAGCCCATGATCTCGATGAAGGTCCAGCCCTCGGGGTTGCCGTTCTTGAGCTTCTCCATTACCTCTGCAGCATTGGAAGCGCCGGAAGCAACGCAAACCTTGATCTCGGTGCCAGCCAGGTTGACGGTGGCTTCCTTGATGCCCTGCGTGCCGCGGACCGCCTCAAGCTCGAGCGGCTCGGTGGCGCCGTTGAGCCATGCGTTGGCGGAGCGGATGGCAGCCTCCATAACGCCACCGGTGGCGCCAAAGATCACGCCAGCGCCGGTGTCGTCGGCCATGGGGTCGTCAAACTCCTCGTCGGGGAGCATCTCAAACTTGAGGCCAGACTTCTTGATGAGGTAGCCAAGCTCGCGCGAGGTGATGGAGATGTCCAGGTCGGGCATGCCGGGACCAGCGGCGGACTGGTCGTCGCGGCCGATCTCGAACTTCTTTGCCGTGCAGGGCATAACGGAGACGGACACGATGTCCTTGGGGTCGATGCCCATCTTTTGCGCGAAGTAGGTCTTGGTAACGGCACCCTGCATCTGCTGGGGCGACTTGCAGGTGGAGAGGTGCGGCAGCAGCTCGGGATAGTAGTACTCGCAGAACTTTACCCAGCCGGGGCTGCAGGAGGTGACCATGGGCAGCACGCCGCCGTTCTGGATGCGGTCGACGAGCTCGGTGGCCTCCTCGACGATGGTGAGGTCGGCACCAAAGTCGGTGTCGAAGACCTTGTCGAAGCCCAGACGACGAAGGGCGGCGACCATCTTGCCCTCCACGTTGGTGCCGATGGGAAGGCCAAAGGCCTCGCCCAGCTGGGCGCGCACGGACGGGGCGGTCTGCACGACCACGTACTTGGAGGGATCGGCGATGGCCTCCATGACCTTGTCGGTGTCGTCCTTTACGGTAAGGGCGCCGGTGGGGCACACCACGGTGCACTGGCCGCACGAGATGCAGGGAACGTCGCGCAGCAGGCGGTTGAACGGCGAGCCGATGTTGGTGTCGATGCCGCGGTCGTTGGCGCCGATGACGCCCACGAACTGCTCGTTGCAGGCCGCGACGCAGCGACGGCAGAGGATGCACTTGTTGTTGTCGCGCACCAGGTGGGGCACCGAGTAGTCGATCTCGTACTCGGGCTTGAAGCCCTCAAACGCGTCCTCGTCCACGCCGTACTCCAGGCAGAGCTTCTGCAGCTCGCAGTCCG
>JAUMWL010000239.1 GCA_030529665.1 Coriobacteriales bacterium | reverse complement strand
ACTCCCTTGCCTACAGCACCGAGCAGACCCTCAACGAGCTGGGCGACAAGGTTCCCGCCGACACCAAGGCCAACGTTGAGGAGGCCCTTGCCGAGGCAAAGAAGGCCCTCGACGGCACCGACATCGAGGCCATCAAGGCTGCTGCCGAGAAGCTGCAGCAGGCTGGTTACAAGCTTGCCGAGATCGTCTACTCCGACCAGCAGGCCCAGACCGGCCAAGCCGCGGCTGGCAACCAGCCCGGTGGCGACGACGTGGTTGACGCAGACTACGAGGTCGTAGACGAGTAGGTGAGAGGCAATGCAGAGCTGGGAAGAGAAGCGCAACGACAACGTTGACACGACGGACGAGGATGCTATGAAGGTACCCATAGACGAACCAGCCGTGGATCCAGAATCCAAGACCGCACCCGAGCTCGATGAGGAAGCGATGGTCGAGGCGGCCATCAAAGCGGGCGAGCAAGCTGCCGAGGAGGAGCTGGCCGCCCAGGCGGATGCCGAGTTGCAGCGTGCCAAGGCCGAGCGTGACGAGCTGTACGAACGGCTTGAGGAGGCAACCGGACAGGTGGACGCAGCCAAGCAGGCGGCAAAGGATGCCACCGATCGCTTGGCGCGCCTGCAGGCCGACTGGGAGAACTTCCGACGTCGTACGCGTCAGGAGCGCGAGGTCGAACGTGAGCGTGCGGCCGAGAAGCTCGTGCTCGGACTTCTCCCCGTACTTGACGACATGGAGCGTGCGGTAGACCATGCCCGCCAGAGCGAGGAGCAGGGCGACCAGTACTATCAGTTTGTGGACGGCGTCCAACAGATTCACGACAAGATGGTTGGCATCTTGGAGAAGGACGGCGTGGAGGTGATCGATCCTGCGGGCGAGCCCTTTGAGCCCTTGTCTCATCAGGCAGTTGGCCGCGAGGAGAACACCGAGGCATACGACGAGACCGTTGCCCAGGTGTACCAAAAGGGATACCGCTTGGGCGGCAAGGTAATTCGCTCGGCCATGGTAACGGTAACGTATGGCGGACCAAAGCGTCCTGCCGAGGAAGACTAGAGCACATGAGCAAAGGGGGACATCCCCTTTGCTCGGCAAGATAGGCAGAGGTATGCTGCAAAGGGGGGACATACCTCAAAGGTGTGTCCCCCCTTTGCGGTGACAGAAAAGAACAAATGAAGGGGGCGGAGCCAAGATGCCAAACAAGAATTTCTATGATGTCCTGGGTGTAAAGCGCGACGCCACCCAAGACGAGATAAAGCGTGCCTTCCGTAAGCTGGCCGCTAAGTACCATCCCGACGCAGGCGGGGATGAAGCCAAGTTCAAAGAGGTGAGTGAGGCCTACACCACGCTCTCCGACGCCGAGAAGCGCAAGGAATACGATCAGATGCTGTACTTTGGCGGCATTCCCGGCGCAGACTTTGGCGGATCGGGTGGTCGCGGTCGCTATGCCACCAACGTTGACATGGACTGGTCCTCCATCTTTAACAACGTGCGAAGCGGTGGTGCGGATGGCGGCTTTGGCGGGTTTGACTTCTCATCAATCTTTGGTGGCGCAGGGGCGGCAGGCCAAGCCAACAGGCCTCGCCGTGGCGATGACCTCAACGTGAGCATCGAGATACCGTTTGACGACGCGTTCTCGGGCACCACGCGCAAAGTAACCTATCGCATACCCTCAACGGGTGAGACGCAATCCATTACGGTTAAGATACCCGCAGGCGCGGTGGACGGTGGAAAGCTACGCCATAGGGGATACGGTGAGTATGGTGCCGGTGGCGGTGAGCGCGGTGACCTGGTGATCACCACACGCGTGCTCGACGACAGCCTGTTTAAGCGCGACGGTGCCGACGTGCGGATGGACCTCAACGTGTCGATGTACGAGGCGGCGCTCGGGGCATCCATTGAGGTGCCCACTCCTCGCGGAAAGAAGCTCAGGCTCAAGGTGCCCGAGGGAACGCAGGATGGCAAGACGTTCCGGTTCCGTGGCGAGGGAGCGCCAGACGTACGCAACAAAGGGGCCCAAGGCGCCTTGTACGTTACCATCCGCGTGCGGGTGCCTGCCAACCTTTCTGCCGAGGAGCGTGCAAAGCTCACCGAGCTGATGAATGCGGACAAGCGGAACTACAGGGAGGATGTGGATCGGCATGCCAGGTAGCGACACCGAGGGACGCAACAAGCCCTTGTACATGATAAGCGTCGCTGCCGAGCTTACGGGCATGCATCCACAGACCTTGCGTGTGTACGAGCAAAAGGGGCTGGTGACGCCTGGTCGCTCGCGCGGCAACACGCGCCTGTACTCACAGGCTGACATCGAGCGCCTCAACCTCATAAGCAAGCTGACCGACGAGGGAATTAACCTCGCCGGTGTGGTGAGGATTCTTGACATGCGCGAGCGCCAGATTGAGTTTGAGGCGCAGATAGACGAGTTGCGTGTACGCGTGCGCGAGCTGGAGGACGAGGTTCACGAGTATCGCATGCGCGAGCGCATAGTGGCACTTGCGCGCTACGACGGTGCTGGTCCCGAGCAGGTTATGCGCGGTCTTTTGAACAAGGGCGGCGAATAGACGCCAATTGCTTGGAGGTTGGCTGCAGCTGGAAGGCGGATCATTTGTCTTCTGGCTGCAGCCGACTGCTATTTAGCGGATACGCATGCCCATATCTTATACATATGCACTTAGATTTCTGTATGTGTACGCACTAAATGGGGAATACTCTAAGCGTAAAACAAATCGTGTAACCAAGGAGGATTCTCTATGAGGCCAGACAAGTTCTCTTATTCGGCAGCTGAGGTGCTGCAAGTTACCATGGGCATTGCCGCAGATGCCCAGGCCCCTGCCATGGCGCCGGTGCATCTGTTGGCTGCCCTTTTGGATGCGGACGAGCGCAACATTGCCGCCATCATCGAACGCATTGGAGCCGACCCCGCAACCATTCGCACACAGGTCCAAGATGTCATCGACCGCGCGCCAAAGGTAAGTGGCGACACCGCAGGAACCAACATGACGCAGGACCTCATGCGCGCCATCAACGAGGCCGAGAAGGTCGCAGACAAGCTTGGCGACGCCTACACCACAACCGAGCACCTGCTCTGCGGAATCGCGGATTCCAAGACCGAGGCAGGCACCATCCTCAAGAACGCAGGCGTAACAAAGAAGCGCATCCTGGACGCGCTGGAGGAGCTGCGCGGAGACGAGCGCGTGACCAGCCAGGACGCAAAGCCGCAGTTCAAGGCACTTGAGCAGTATGGTCGCAACGTTACCGACCTTGCGCGTCAGGGCAAGCTCGATCCCGTAATCGGCCG
>JAUMWL010000238.1 GCA_030529665.1 Coriobacteriales bacterium | reverse complement strand
GCCATACCTCTCATTGCCACGCGCGAGGACCTGTATGACTTTATGGCGGGACGCAAGGACACGCCACTGCGGTCCGGGTGGCGATACGAGCTTGCCGGAAGGCGCCTGGAGGGGTTGCTGTCTGGCGAGGTGGGGCTTACGGTTAAGGACGGCCACATAGAGGTTTTGTAGGTTTGGAATTGGCCCAGACTGGGTATAAGGGCAAAAGTCGTCATGAAAGGATGCTAAATGTTTGGCTACATGGATCCGATGTACCTCATGCTTGTGATCTTCTCCATGGTATTGGGTGGCCTTACGCAAAGCTACATAAAGAGTACCTACAACAAATGGTCCAAGGTGCGCAGTGGCTTGGGCAGCACGGGTGCGGACGTCGCCCGTCGCATGCTCGACCAAAACGGTGCTAATGCATGCGGCATCGGTCGCGTGGGCGGGCAGCTTACGGACCATTACGACCCGCGCGACAACTGCCTGCACTTGTCGGACGAGAACTACAGCGGAGGTTCCGTTGCCTCGGTTGCCGTGGCGTGCCACGAGGCGGGGCATGCCGTGCAGACCGCCAAGGGATACGTGTTTGGGCAGATTCGCACGGCGCTCGTGCCGGTGGTCAACTTTGCCCAGAGCACGTGGATCATCGTGTTCTTTGCGGGCGCCATGATGGGTCTTGTGGGGCTGGTTCAGCTGGCTATCATCCTCTTTGCGTTCTCGGTGGTGTTTCAGCTGGTAACGCTGCCTGTGGAGATAGACGCGTCGAGGCGGGCCGTTAGGTATTTGGCCGAGTCCGGCTCGGGCATCGACCAGCAGGGTGCCAAGCAGGTGCTCACTGCCGCGGCACTCACCTATGTGGCCGCTGCGCTCGTCTCCATTGCCAACCTGGCCTACCTCATGGCTCGCTCATCCTCTAGGAGGTAACGTGGCGCTTGGAAGAAACCCGCTGGCGGGGGAGTTCGCAGCATCTGCAATAGACGGTGGGACCGGATTGAAGCAGGAATCCGCGCAAACGCTCTCTGTGAGCGACGCGGTAAACGCGGCCAAGTCTTGCGTGGGCACCATGCCCACCCTCATGGTAACAGGCGAGGTATCGGGGTTCAGGGGGCCAAACGCTAGGTCCGGCCACTGCTACTTTCAGGTTAAGGACGACTCGTCGTCCATGGACGTCATCGTGTGGCGAAACACCTATGCCAGCATGGGGGCACAGCTGCGCGATGGCCTCTCGGTCGTTCTTACGGGCAAGTTCGACGTGTATGTGGGAACGGGAAAACTGTCGTTCATAGCGCGCTCGGTTGAGCTTGCCGGAGAAGGACTGCTAAGGCAGCAGGTGGAGGCACTTGCACGAAAGCTTGCCGCCGAGGGGCTTATGGACCCCGCGCGCAAGCGTGCGATTCCTCGTTTCTGCACGCGCGTCGCCGTTGTCACCTCTTTGTCGGGAAGCGTCATTGACGACGTAAAGCGCACCCTGCGCAGGCGCAACCCCTTGGTGGAGCTTGACGTTGTGGGTTGTGCGGTGCAGGGGCCTGGCGCGCCGGCAACCATAGTGCGTGCGCTGGATGTGGCGGCACGTGCCGTGCCCGAGGCCATCTTGCTCGTACGTGGCGGCGGTTCGTTTGAGGACCTCATGACCTTTAACGACGAGATGCTCGCGCGTGCCGTTGCCGCATGCCCTGTTCCCGTAATCACGGGCATTGGACACGAGCCCGACACGTCCATCTGCGACATGGTGAGCGACCGCCGCTGTTCCACGCCTACTGCAGCTGCCGAATCCGTTGCACCTGCCATAGACGAGGTTGTCTCCGTTTTGGAGGGGCGCAGGCAGCGCCTTGGCATAGCGCTTCAAAAGGTCGCCACTACCCAGCAAATGCGCCTGGAAGGCTTGGACGAGCGGTCTCGTCAGGCCATATTGGGCAGGCTTTCTCACCAGAGGTCGCTCTTGGAGGCCTTTGCCAAAAGGCGCTGCCTAGAGAACCCCATGGGATTTGTGGAGGAGCGCCAGACGCAGCTCATGCAGAGCGAGCAAAGGCTCCACGACGCCATGCCTAGGGTTTTGGAGAGGGAGTCGCGTGCGACCAACGTGCTTGCCGAGCGCATGACCAACGCAGGGTCCAACCTCACGCGCAACTATGAGGCTCAGACCGCGCGCATGGCAGCTGCGCTCGACGCGTTGTCGCCGCTCAAGGTGCTGGGACGTGGCTATGCCATTGCGCGGGACAAAGAGGGACACGTAGTCGTTAACGCTCAGTCGCTTGTCCAGGGACAAGAGGTAAGCGTTGTGCTTGGTACGGGATCGTTTGACGCACAGGTTACAACCGTGCGCTCGGCATAGGTTTGTCGGCATGAGTTTGGGAGGATTTAGCATGGCCATGGACATGAATCGCAAAAGCGTGGAAGAGATGTCGTTTAGGGAGGCATCCACCGAGCTTGAGCAGCTGGTACGGAGTTTGGAAAGTGGTGAGCTTGAGCTGGAGGACGCGCTCGCGTGCTACGAGCGGGGCGTCGAGCTACTGCGCAGCCTGCGCGAGCGCCTGAGCGGCGCCGAGCAAAAGGTGCGCGTGCTGCTTGATGCGTCGCAGGAGGTCGTGGCGCCGGACACCACCGCCGCCCCCTCCACCGCCTTCTTGGGCTAACTGGCGAAAAAGGGCCAGACCCCTTTTTGCCGTTTTGGCCGTTTGGGGCTTGGCCCCTTTTGGCCATTTTTGGACAAACGAGAGTTTGGAGCTTGTTATGGACGACTGCATCTTTTGCAAGATTGCAAACGGGGAGATTCCCTCTACGTTTTTGTACGAGGACGATCTTGTCTGCGCGTTTAGGGACCTCAATCCCCAGGCACCCACGCATGTGTTGGTGGTACCCAAGGCCCACTACGCAAACATCGTGGATGGCGTGCCCGCCGAAACGCTGGCAGCCATGGTGAAGGCCGTTGACTCGGTTGCGACACAGGAGGGCATACGCGACACGGGATTCCGCGTTATTGCCAACACGGGCAAGGATGCTGGTCAGACGGTTCATCACCTGCACTGGCACGTGATTGGCGGCACAAACATGGGGGAGCGACTGGCGTAGTTGCTGCGTCACTAATTCCAGCTGCTTTTTTGAGTCTGGCGAGCGACGTTTCCGCTCGCCAGACTGTTTTTTGTACAAGTTTGGTCTGCTCGGGCTAGTGCGTGCTGTATTTGCGAGCTGTGTGGGTAATCGGTGGCCGAGCGTGCTGTCTTTGAGAGCTGTGTGGGTCAGGCGTGCTGTCTTTGAGAGCAGTGTGGCAAAGACACCCTCACAGCTCCAAAAGACAGCACACCCGCGGTCTTATCACCCACACA
>JAUMWL010000086.1 GCA_030529665.1 Coriobacteriales bacterium | reverse complement strand
CGAGCTGTGTGGGTCAAGTAAGCCACACAGCTCCAAAAGACAGCACACATTGGGGCCCGCCAGCCACACTGGTCGCAATTGCAGCACGCTTCCGCGTTCACGACCCACACAGCTCGCATTTACAGCACGCTTTTATCGTCAGCCAATCAGCCATTCAAGCAAGTTGTCACGCGTGTTGCGCACCTCTCCGTTCATTACGGCATGGAGCAGCATATCTAGCTGCATCCCCACGCCAGGACCTGGCCGCATGCCGCATGCGCGCATTACGTCGGCTCCGCTCACGGCAAGCTGACGCACGCTGAACACCGCCCCTTGGGCAAGCTCTTCTCGCAACAGGATTGCATAGCGGTCCTGCTCCCCCGCCCACGTTGATGCTGTGGGCACCTTGGACACGGCATCCGAGCGTCGCAGGTTAAGCAGCGAGAAGGCGAGCTGCCCCTCCCTGCCCGGGCATTCCCTAGCAAGCTCGGCCAAGAGCCTGCGGATGGCCGGTCGCGTAGCGGGAATGCGCTCGTCGTGTAAGCGAATCAGCGCGGCAGCGGCAACGCAGACCTCGCTGGGAATGGCAAGCCGACGCATAATGGCAAGGGCCATGCGCGCCCCTTCGCGCGGATGGTCAAAGAAGTGCCCATGGCCCAACACGTCCTCGCTGTACGTAGCAGGCTTTGCCACGTCGTGCAAAAGCGCCGCCCACCTTAACTCCGGACGCGCGAGCCCTGCCGTAAACGCCTCGCACGCGCAACACACGTGCGCAATGTGATCGTACACGTCCCAGGCATGATACACGCTCCGCTGGTCGAAGCCCCTACATGCCGCAAGCTCCGGCAACGCCGCGCACATAACGACGGGCTGCTCCCTCAATGCGCGCCCCACCGCCCCGCTGCTCACGATGCCATCCAGCTCTTGGCCCACGCGCTCCTGCGCCACAAGCACCAACTGCGGCGCACACGTTTGCAGCGCACGCTGCGTGTTTGGCTCTATCACAAACCCAAACCTCATGGAGAAGCGCACCGCGCGCAACACGCGCAGTGCATCCTCGCCAAAGCGGACCTCGGGGTCTCCCACCGCGCGGATAATACCGTTGCAAAGGTCGTCTTGGCCACCAAAGGGATCCAGCAGCCCGCGCGAGGGATGCCAAGCCATGGCATTGATGGTAAGGTCGCGTCGCGCGAGGTCCTCTTGCACACTGCTCACAAAGCGCACCACGTCGGGATGGCGATGGTCGGTATATCCCTCCTCGACCCGGTAGGTGGTTACCTCCACGGGATCGCCATCGCATACGGCCGTAACGGTGCCATGCGCTGTGCCCGTCTGATGCACGGCTATACCAGCCGCGCGCAGCACCCGCTCGGAATCCTGCCATGACGCAGAGGTGGTTACGTCCACGTCGTGCCCGTCCTGGCCCCTGAGCGCGTCTCGCACCCAGCCGCCAACGGCCCACGCCTCAAAGCCCGCTTGCTCCAACGCTTCTATGACGCGCCGTGCATAGGCCGGAAACCGCTTTTCCATGTTATTCTCTTGCGTGCTCACCGGCACCTCACAGCTCCGAAAACGTGGGTTCGCCCACGACACAGAGGTCCTCGCCAGCGGCGTACTCGCGCATTGCCGCAACGAATCTATCCTCCTCGCCCGTACGGAACACGGCCGTTAGCTGCACGTCCTCGGCAAATATGGAGTCGCGGATCCTGCCGCCGCAATCCCCTATCATGCGCTCCACCCTGCCATAGGCGGAGTACGGAATGACGCAGGTGACCCGAGTGGTAAGCGTCATGGTAACCACACCGCCCATCCGCTCTGCCTCCGCCAACGCACGTTGCGTGGCGGCCGTGTAGGCCCGCTTGAGCCCGCCTGGCCCCAGCAGCGTGCCCCCAAAGTATCGAGTCACCACGCAGCACACGTTTGCCATGTTTGCCGCACGCAACACCTCCAAAATGGGCGTCCCCGCGGTGTGCGACGGCTCCCCATCGTCGGAGCATCTCTCGCGACCGTCCGCCAGAATCCACGCAGGCACGTTGTGCCGTGCGTCTCGATGGCGCGAACGAACCTCGTCAATAAAGGCTTGCGCCTCACGTTCGCCCGACACGCGAACGATCTGGGCTATGAATCGGCTTCGGCGGTCCTCAAACTCGCCCGTTGCCTCGGTATCGCTCGCTATTGTCTGGTATTCCGTCATCGTGGCCCCTCTGTACACGAATGGGTTTTCTCCTATGGTACTATACGGTAGGTTTGAATTGAGTCAAAAGGAGTTACCCCTTTTGACTCAGGTGTGGTACCATCGTCTTCGCGAAGCGGACCAGACGATCGCGGGGCCCCGCTCCTACGGGTGCGGGTGCCATGAGGAAAGTCCGGGCTCCACAGGGCAGGAAGCCGGTTAACGGCCGGGCGGGGTAACCCGACGGAAAGCGCCGCAGAAAAGAAGACTCCCGCTGCCCGCACGGCCATGCCAATGCGGGTAAGAGAAAAGCTGAAACGGTGGTGTAAGAGACCACCAGCATCCTGGCAACAGGGTGGCTTGGCAAGCCCCTTCCGGAGCAAACGCAAATAGGAGCGCCATGGTGTGGCCCGCACTGCGCTCGGGTTGCGCGCTTGAGACATGCGGCAACGCATGCCCTAGATAAATGACCGTCCACGACAGAACCCGGCTTATAGGTCCGCTTCGCCTTTGTTCTCCGCAGGCATTGACCCGCGCCATTGTCACGCTCATACTGTTACGCAACAAACGACCAGTTACCTAGGAGCAACCATGGCCGAGACAGACCTTGTGTACTTCGACATCGCCGCGGTTGTGGTAATGCTCGTGTCACTCGTTTCGTTTCTTATCCGCCGCAGAACAAAGACGCCTGCCAACCGCGTGTACCTGAGCACGCTTGTGCTGGTAACGCTGGCCGCCACCTTTGGCCTTGTCGCAGAGCTCTATGACGCGCTTAACGCCTCTGCCCTAGAGGCGGCCTCAAGCCTCCCCACCTCGGACCCGCCCGTGTTGCGTGGCATGATCCAGATGGTCTACTACGCACTACGCAGCCTTATGGCGCCAGCATATCTGGTGCTCATAGCCACCGTTAGCGATACGAGCCATCGCCTCAACAACTCCACCATGGTGCGCACGTTCCTGTGGGTTCCCATGACCGCGGTGCTGCTCTTTGTGCTGACCAACCCCCTCCATCACATGGTGTACACCTGCCAAGGCGGAGCGGTGGTTCGCGGTCCGGGAGTCATGGCGATCTACCTTAGCACGGTCTATTATTCGGCCATTGGCGTGTGGTGGCTCTTCCGCTGGCGCAAGGTGTTGAGCGACGACGAGTTCGCCACGCTCATGATGCTCTACCCCCTTGTGCTTCTTGCCGTCTACGTGCAGTATTACTATCCCCACGTGCATGTGGAGATGTTTGCGACGTCGGTCTCCATCATGCTGGTTGCCGCCTTTGTAATGCGACCGGAACGTCAGATGGACTCGCTCGTTGAGGCCGCAAGCCTGCAGGCTTACCGCGTCATGTGCAACAGGGCCTTCATTACCCAACGGCCGCTCTGCCTCGTGTATCTGGGAATCGTAAACCTCGAGCGCCTGCGCGAGCTTGTGGGCCAGGACGAGCTGCACGCCATCATAAATCGCGTGGCCACGAGCCTCACGTCGGTCCTGGAGACGGGCGACATCCTGTACTACCTGCGCAACGGCATGTTTTGCATATCACCCGTAAACCTCGACGCCGACCATGCGCTGCGCATCGCCTTCAAGACGCACGAGGAGGGCAAGGCTCGCTCAAAGCGACCTCCCACCATCCCGTCCACAACCCCGCCGGCGCACGTCGCACCCGTCCCCAGCATGGAGATGCGTTCGTGCGTGGTTCGCATACCCTACGACGTAAGCGACTCCCAAGCGCTCTCCACCTTTGTGAGGCGTTTTTCGCACCTGGTACCCGACTCAAGGGTGACCAGCTTTGAGGAGCTCAGCATGCATGAGGACTTTGCCCTCAACATGGCACTTTCGACCTGCATAGAACGCGCCATACAACAGCGTAGCTTCCAAGTGTACTACCAGCCCATTCTCTGCCTTGAGGACGGACGCTTCCACTCGGCGGAGGCGCTCGTGCGCTTGCAAGACCCCCAGTTTGGCTGGATCTCTCCCGGTCTGTTTATTCCCGAGGCAGAGCAGAGCGGCGCGATCCTTGGCATAGGGTCCATTCTTCTTGACAAGATCTGCGCGTTTTTGGGCCAAGTTGACTATGCGTCCACCGGACTCTCCTACGTTGAGGTAAACCTCTCCACCGAGCAGTGCATTCGCCCGCAGATGGCCCTTGAGCTGCTAGAACTCATGCGCGCCCACGGCGTTGACCCCTCGCGCATAAACCTAGAGATTACCGAGACCTCCTCGTCCTTCTCGCAGCGCATCATAGAGAGAAACGTGCGCACCTTGGCGGAGTCGGGGGTAACCTTCTCGCTGGACGACTACGGCACGGGCTACTCAAACATAGCTCGTGCGCTCTCCCTGCCCTTTGACCTCATAAAGTTTGACAAGAGCTTTGTGGACAACATGGGTGATTCCGCCACCAGCACCGTGCTGGCACAAAGCATTGCCATGATGAAGCAGGTTGGCAAGCAGGTGCTCGTGGAAGGCGTGGAGACGGCCGCTCAGGCCAAGGCGCTGCGTGCCATGGGTGCCGATTACATACAGGGCTACCTGTATTCCCGGCCCCTGCCCCAGGAAGAGTTTGTTAGCTTCCTCCTAAAGCATAACGCCTAAATTTTCGACCGTTTGCACTTGTGAGCTCATGCAATATAGATAACTCTGTAAAATGAGTGGCAATACTGCCCCCCTTTGGAAGAAAGGAATCACAATGGCAAAAGACGGTAGCTCGACTCTCAGTCGCATATTCGGCATCCTAGCAGGTGTGTTTTTGATCATCACCGGCGTTCTTAGCCTGTTTACTCCCCTTAGGTCCTATGGCATGGTTGGCTGGCTCATTGCAATTGCTCTCGTCTCTGACGGTGTCGCAAAGATCATGGTCTGGTACGACTATCGCAAGATCGGCATCTCTGACACGTGGGCATTGGTGGGCGGCATTCTTTCGGCCCTTGTTGGCATTCTGCTCATTTGCAGCGTAAACGGCAGGCTGGCCACCGACGTCATAATTGCGTACGCAATAGCAATGTGGATCGTGTTTGCGGGCATCGTGCGTATCGCACGCTCCATCACCATGCGCGACATCCAAAAGAACCTGGGCACGATGCTCGGTTCCAACTGGGGCCTTGCGCTCATAGTGGGCATCATCATGGTTGTCTTTGGCGTCTTTTGCATGATCTATCCCGGCGTCGTTATGGTGGCCATTGGCTGGTGGATCGGCTTTGCCCTCATCATTGGTGGAGCTGGCCTCATTACCGCCACGGTGTAACCTATTACGTGCATGCCTGGTGGCACACCCTTTCCCCGAAAGGGTGTGCCATTTTTTCGTGAATTTGTCGCACGCATGTGCTATAGTAAGAACAGTTGTTTGTCGTACAATTGTTTCTGGAGAATAGCATGGATACGCTCACCAAACTGGGCATCTTGGCCGATGCGGCAAAGTACGATGCGGCATGCACCTCTTCGGGTGTGGAACGCCCGTCCGCCATGGGCAAGGTTGGCAACGCCAAGGCAGCCGGTTGCTGCCATGCGTTTACACCAGACGGGCGCTGTGTAACGCTGCTTAAGGTGCTCTTGTCCAATGCCTGCAGCTACGATTGTGCCTACTGTGTAAACCGCAGCTCGGCTAGCTGCGAGCGCGCGTCGTTTGGGGCACGGGAGTTGGCGGAACTTACGGTTGAGTTCTACAAGCGCAACTACATTGAGGGATTGTTTCTCTCGTGCGGCGTGCTAGGAACGCCCGACCACACCTGCGAGCGCATGATTGAGTGCCTGCGCATCCTGCGAGAAGAGCTTCGATTTAACGGCTACATCCACGCAAAGGTGATTCCCGGCACCTCACCAGACTTAGTGGACGCCATCGGCCGCCTTGCCGACCGCCTTTCGGTAAACCTCGAGCTCCCCAGCGCGGCCTCGCTCACCCAGATGTGCCCCAACAAGACGCGCGAAGACGTAACGCGTCCCATGGCGCAGATCCATAGCACGCGCGCAGAGGAGGAGCGTCAACTTGTACCGCGTGGCGCAAAGAGGCAATCGCTGCCTCCCCTCTCGCTTGCGCAGTCACGCCTGTCCAAGGGCGATGCGCCCGCTGCGCTGTATACCAATGCTAACAGGCTCACCACGCGCAAGCGAAGCAAGGTTGCGGCCAACCGCAGGTCGTTTGCACCGGCCGGCCAGTCAACGCAGCTCATAATTGGTGCCACGCCCGAAGACGACAACCACATCCTTCAGCTCTCCAGCGCACTCTATGAGCACTACGACCTCAAGCGCGTGTTCTTTAGCGCCTACATGCCCATGCTACAAGACGACCGACTGCCCGACCCAGGCACGCCCGTACCCCTCAGACGCGAGCATCGCCTCTATCAGGCGGATTGGCTCATGCGCTACTACGCCTTTACGGCAGACGAGCTCGCCACGCCCGCCGAGCCCTGGCTCGACCTAGACGTGGACCCCAAGCTGGGATGGGCCCTAAAGAACATGGACCGCTTTCCGGTGGAGGTAAACGATGCGCCTTTGGACCTTTTGCTGCGCGTTCCCGGCATCGGTCCCGTGGGAGCGCGTCGCATTGTAAGCGCCCGCAGGTCTGGCATACTTACTCTGGATGACCTCAAGCGTCTCCGCATAACGCTCAAGCGCGCTCGCCACTTTGTAACGTGCAACGGCAAGCACGACGCATCCTGTCCCAAAGACCCCGAGGTCATCAGAAAGAGGGTGATGGAAGATGCGGCTGCCAGCGCCTACAACCGTACTCGACGCACGATCTCCCAACAGCTCACCCTCTTCTAGGGCCGAAAACAACACAGTTGGCGACGTATTGCTACAAGCCTGCATCCACGAGCTGGAACAATCGCGCGAGCAGGGCATGGCCACGCTGCTTGTTTGCCACCATTCGCTCGAGGGCGTCATGTGCGGCATTGGGCTTACCTATCTTGCCCATATGAGCCAAGACGCCGTGCGCCTGTGCTCAGACCCATCAACGCAACCCATGCTGGGCGAGAGGACCGTTCTTTGTCCAAGCCCCCAATCAGACGAGGCCATCACCCTCGCACAGCGCGTGTACAAGGGCGTGGCAACGTCCATATCCACTGGATGCTCGCGTATACGCAACGGCTCTTGTCCGCGCAATTGCGATTCCGCCTGCATAGGCAAGATTCGCTATGCGTGTGCCGCAGACGATCGTCGCATGCCCGAGGTCGTCCATCGCTTTGCGTGCCTGGCCTTTAGCCGAGGGCCCTCCATTAGAAACATGCCCACTAACCCGCATGTCATAGCACTTGACGAGCTGGCACGCCATACCCTCAACGAGTGCGAGAGAACCCGGCAGTTCATGCGCTTTAGGAAGCTCTGTAACGGGGACTACATGAGCGTCTTTGAGCCAGCGGCAAACACCTTGCCCTTTGTGGCGCATCACTTTGCCGAGCGCATGCGACAGAATCGATTCTGCATGGTCGACCCCGCTCACAACGTGGTAGCGGTCCACAAAAGCGGTTCTCGCAGTTGTTCCTTGGCATACGTGGACACGCAGCTCATACATACTCTTCTGGACGAGCGGGTCTACTCCGATGACGATGCCTACGTGCAGGCTATGTGGAAGCACTTCTATGACTCATTGGCGCTCAGTGGTCGCGACGCATCGCAGCGAGGCTACGACCTTCGGGCCCATTGGATTCCCAAGCGCCTGTGGGCAAACCTTCCGGAGCTACAAGACTAGGACCGGTCAAAAAGAATGCCCCCTCGCAAAAGCATAGGGGGCATTCACATCGACCAATCATTCAGACGAGCTTAGTCCAGGTCGCTGAACTCCTCGTTTACCACAACGTTCTCGGCAGGAGCGGTGGTTACCTCATCTACATCCACGGCGGCCTCGGCTGCGTCCTCTGCCTCAGCAACCGCTGCCGGAGCGGAGGCAACCTCGTTCTCAATGCTCCTCACGGGCTGGTTGGGGAACACGGAGTCGGCGTCATCCATAAAGTGCTGCAGGAGACGCTTGTACTCGGTGCGGAAGTCCTCGCGGGACTGCTTGAGACGATCGATCTCGTCAAGCTCGGACTGCTTCTCGGCCAGGGCCTGGCGAATTACCTCGCGGGCCTTTTGGTCGGCCTCGTTGCGAATGCGATCCGCGTTGTCGCGAGCATCGGCAACGAGCTTGTCTGCGCTCTGCTGGGCAACGATGAGCACCTGAGAGATCTGGCGCTCGGTAGCCGTGTACTCCGGCGCGGGAGTGGGCTGGTTGGAGATAGGCGCGGGAGCCGGCGCGGGATTGGATGCGGCCTCGAGCTCAAGCTCGGACACCTGCTGCTGCAGGGAAGCCACTTGTGCCTGCGAGGACTGCAAACGCGACTCCGAGGCATTAAGACGACCCTTGAGGTCCGCGATCTTCTTGAGCATGTTGTCAATCTCGGTAGTGAGCTGCTCGAGGAAGTTATCGACCTCTTCCGTGTCGTATCCGTGCTTAGACGGAGAGAATGTAAGTTGCTCGATGTCAGCAGGTGTGATTGCCATCTTGTTCCCTTTCGATCAGTTAGAGCGTAAAACGCAGGTGCGGTTCAATACACCCAATCTAAACCAGTATACCTAATATGAGTCGTTCTATCAGCTGAAGAACCACTATTGCCACAATAGGCGAGAAGTCTAAGCCGCCAAACGGTGGTATTAATCTGCGAAACAGGTTTACATACGGACTCACGAGCGTATCTATGGCACCTGCAATGTCGCTAACAATACCTTCGCGTGGTATGGGCAGCCACGACAGTATGCACCACACAAAGATGAGGATGGCATAGAAGTCGAAGAGCCGCCATACAAACATTGCGAAACTAAACACCGTATCCCACCTATCCGTTTGCCAGCTCTGCCGTTCGCTGCAACGCTGCGTCCACGGCAGCATACGCGCCTTCCACCAACAGCGGCTCAAGTGCGTACAACCCGGCCGCCGTGGTTCCTCCTGGCGAGGTTACCCTCTCCAGGTACGCACGCGGGTGCTCCCCCGTGTCCAAGAGCGTGCGCGCGACGCCAAGCATGGTTGCCTCGACCATCTCCCTGCAAGCCGCCGCAGGCAGCCCACGACGTATGCCCGCCCTCGTGAGGACATCCACAAACAGGGCGATGTATGCGGGACCACAGCTGACCACGGCGCCTTCCGCATCGAGCTGGTCCTCGCGCATTACCTGCGCGGACCCCAGAGCCGCAAACAGGCTGCGCACGAGCTCTGTCTGCTGGGCGCTGGCCCTAGAGCCGGGGGCCACGGCCGTGGCGCCACTTAGCACCTGTATGGGCAGGTTTGGCATGACGCGCACCACAACAGACTGTGGGAGCAGCGCCTCAAGCGTAGACAAGGGCACGCCAGCGGCTATGGAGACGACCAAGCGGTTGGCCAACGCATCTGCCAACGGAGAGACGACGTCCGCAAGGATCTGCGGCTTAACCGCGATCACAAAGACCTCGGTCTTTGCCTCAACAAGCTCCTGGGCGCTCTGGGTTACGTTGATGCCCTGCCGTTGCAGAGGCTCGAGGCATGCGGTCACGGGGTCGCAGGACCACACGTCCTTGGCGTCCATCGCACCCGAGAGCACCAGCCCACGGGCAATGGCGCCGCCCATGGAGCCGGCACCCAAAATGCCAACCGTTGTGCCTATCGTTCCCATGGCTACTTCGCCTGCGACAGAAGTCGGTCAATCTCGGCCTGCGAGACCTGTATGCCCGCGGGAAGCACGAGGAACGCCTTTGCGTCAACCGGCTGCACTTCTCCGCCAATGCCAAACGAGAGACCAAACGAGAAGTCCAGAATGCGCTGGGCGATGTCTGGATCCGTGTCGTCGAGCACCAGAAGCACGGGCTGGTTGGTCCTTACCCTACGCACGACCGTCTGCACGTCCTCGTACGCATCGGCACGCAGCACGTACGGCGGTAGCTGACCGGATGCGTTGAGGCTAGGCGAAGCCGCGGGCTTGTAGCTGCTTGAGGGAACGTACTCGTCCAGCCCGTCGTCAAAGTCGTCGTTGTTCCTGCGATACGACGAGTAGCTGGCGCTCGGACGGCTGGTGGACGTGCTCCTTGAGGTGCTTACGGGACCACCGGCGTTGTTGCCCACCGGACGACCCGAACGCGTGTAGACCGACACGCTCTCGGCTTCAGGACGCGAGGTGTTGCCCAGGATTCCGCTGCCACCCGAGGGCTCGTCCTCCTCGTCGTCGTAGTCGTCGTCGTTGTATCCTCCACCAAACCTATCGCGAAGGTTGTCCAGAAAACCCATGATGTTCCGCCTTCCTAACCTTTCCCATGCAATGCTTCCCATTGCATATTGTTCATCGTAAAGCCCTCTATATCCTACACGCTCTTATACGCTGGGTCGAACACAATTCGGCCCAAACGCACGAGCGTGGAACCTTCTTCCACGGCAATCTGGTAGTCGCCGCTCATTCCGCACGACAAGACGCCAAGCTCCAAACCCGTGATCTCCTTTAGGTCGTCGCGCAGGTCGCGCAATCCGCTAAAGGTCGCGCGAGCCGCCGAGGCGTCGTTTGCAGGCGCCATGGTCATGAGGCCCATGGGCTCGATGCCCTCCATGCCCATGAGGGCGTCCATGGCAAGACGTGCCTGAGAGACTGGCACTCCCGACTTGGAGAGCTCTCCGGACACGTTTACCTCCAACAGGCACCTAACGCTCTTGCCCTGCGCAACGGCACGACGTGATATTGCCTCGGCAAGGTGTACGGAAGAGACCGACTGCACCAGATGGGCATTTCCCAGCACCTGGTTGATCTTGTTCTTTTGCAGGTTGCCGATCATGTCAAAGCGGACGTCTTCCATCTCCTTGACCTGCCGCACATAGGCGACCTTCTTCTTCAGCTCCTGAGGCCTGTTCTCTCCAAAGACGCGGTATCCCGCCCTATAGGCGCTTAGCACGGCCTCGTTGCCAACGGTCTTTGACACGGCCAAGAGCGTTATCTGCGAGGCGTCACGTCCAGAGCGGGCCGCAGCGCCTTGAATGCTCTCTAGCAAAGCTTCCCTTCGCTCTGTCAAAAATGCACGATACTCATCGCTGCCATACTCCATGGCGCCTTCGCCCCCTTTCGTTGCAACACCACTAGTGGCCTTGATCCACATTCGAAGATAGAATACACGCCAAGGCGCCGTGTCGCCCGCACTTTCCGCCTTCGGCACGATAGGAATAGAATCGGTCCGTGTTGCGAGTCGTGGACTCCCCCACAACCGTAAGCGCCTGCTCCGGCAAGCCCTCGTCAACAAGCGCACGTCCTACCGCGGCGGCCAGGTCGAGGTTTCTTTTGCCCACCACGACCGTGTTGCCAAACTCCTTGCAAAACTTGCTCGCCAGATCCTCGCTAACCTGGTAGTCCTCGGCACCAATGTGAGGACCCACGTATGCTTGCACCTCACTCGCTTGGCATTGCGCGGCATCCGTAAGAACCCCGAGCGCCTTTCCCGCAATTCGCGCCAGCGATCCGCGCCATCCCGAATGCACCACGGCAAACGCACCGGGAGCCACGAGCACCACGGGAACGCAGTCTGCGTAACACAGAAGCACGGGCACGTTTGGCTCGTTGCAAACGATGGCATCCGCACCTTTGAGCGCCACCTGCCTTGCGGCCTCCCACGAGAGTCCTCCCCGTCCAATGCGCACGACGTCACTACCGTGCACCTGCACGGGATTGACCAGGCGATCAAACAGGTGCCCCGCGCCCATGGCGTCAAGCGCCTTTTGCTGATTGCGGAGCACGTCATCCTCATTGTCGTCGCAATACAGCCCCAGGTTGAGGGACGAGAACTCGTTTGTTGAGCATCCGCCCGTACGCTCTGTGAAAGCAAGCGTGACCCCGCCAGGACGATGAGGGTCGCCAAGCAGGGTCACGCCATGGGAGGTGCGTCGAACAAGTACCGGTGCAACCATCGCGAGCATGTCCTACATGCGCGTGCTACGCTTCAGGAAGTCGGGGATGTCAAACGCGTCGGATGCGCCTCCGCGCGAGCTTGCGTTGGAACGGCCACCGCGACGGTCCTGGCGAGAGCTTGTGGACCTGCGGTCGTTTGTGATGCTGGGGGTCGAGACGCTCACGTTGTCGTCCCTAAAGCCGGTGGCGATTACGGTCACGCGCACCTGGTCGCCCAGGCTCTCGTCCACTACCGTGCCAAAGATGATGTTGGCGTCGGGGTCGACGTTCTTTGCCACGAGGTCGGCGGCGTCGTTGATCTCTTGGATGCCGAGGTCCTTGTTGCCTGCAATGGAGAGGAGCACGCGCGTGGCACCGTCCACCGAGCTCTCGAGCATGCGGCTGGAGATGGCCTCCT
>JAUMWL010000012.1 GCA_030529665.1 Coriobacteriales bacterium | reverse complement strand
AGTGTGCCTCGATAACCCATACAGCTCGCAATCACAGCACATGTCGTCCTTCTCGACCCACACAGCTCGCGATCACAGCACGCCAAGGCAGGTCCGGCCCACACAGCTCGCTGAGACAGCACGCCTCCTTGCACGTGAGCCACACAGCTCGCAAACACAGCACGCTCCTTCTGTCCCAACCCACACAGCTCGCAATCACAGCACACCGCGCCGGTACGCTGCGCGGTTCGGACGCTGCCAAGCACTGCCGTCCTTTGGCCGATGCATGTGCGTCATGCTGCCAACTTATGCAGATAATTGCCTTGTAAGTTGTACTCACATACCAAGAACGGAGGACGGCATGAAGTACTTTCCCAAGGACTTTTTGTGGGGCGGCGCTGTGGCGGCGCACCAGCTTGAGGGTGGCTGGGACCAAGGTGGCAAGGGTGTCTCAATCGCAGACGTAATGACGGCGGGCGGAAACGGCATCCCTCGCCGTATAACGGAGGGCGTTCAGCCAGGCGAGAACTATCCCAATCACGAGGGCATCGACTTCTATCATCACTATCGCGAGGACATAGCGCTCTTTGGCGAGATGGGCATGAAGGCGTTCCGCACCTCCATCGCGTGGACCCGCATCTTCCCCAACGGCGACGATGCCGAGCCAAACGAGGAGGGGCTGGCCTTCTACGACGACCTCTTTGACGCCTGCCACGAGCAGGGCATCGAGCCGGTGGTTACTCTCCAGCACTTTGAGATGCCGTATCACCTAGCCACCGAGTACAACGGCTTCGTGGACAAGCGCTGCATCGACTTCTTTGAGCGCTTTGCCCGCGTGTGCTTTGAGCGCTACAAGGGCAAGGTAAAGTACTGGATGACCTTTAACGAGATCAACAACCAAGGCGCGGCGCCCATTGCGCACCACATGCTGCAAGAAGGCGCGGTGCTGCTGAAGGAGGGCGACAACGCCGAGGAGCTCATGTACCAGTCGTCCGTGAACGAGCTCATTGCCAGTGCCAAGGCCGTGAAGGCGTGCCACCAGATTGACCCCGATGCCATGATTGGCTGCATGATCGCGTTCTGCCCCCTGTACGCAAACACGTGCGATCCCAAGGACCAGATGGAGAAGACCTGGGCCGACCACAAGCGTTACTGGTACTGCGACGTGCACGCAAAGGGTCGCGTTCCCGAGTACATGTTCCGCTACTGGGAGCGCATGGGCTTCGACGTGCCCTTGTCGAAGGAAGAGAAGGCCATCCTTGCCGAGGGCATCGTGGATTACATTGGCTTCTCGTACTACATGAGCTTTGCGGTGACGGCGCGCGACTCCAACCCCGAGTTCAACTTCTACGAGCCGGGCATTCCGGGCGTGAGCGACGCCGAGCCCGACTACGTAAAGAACCCCTACCTCAAGGCGAGCGACTGGGGCTGGCCCATCGACCCGCTAGGACTCCGCTACGCGCTCAACTGGTTCTACGAGCGCTACGACCAGCCGGTTATGATTGTGGAGAACGGCTTTGGCGCGTACGACAAGGTAGAGGCCGATGGCACGATTGACGACTCCTACCGCATCGACTATCTGCGCGAGCACATTCGCGCCATGATCGACGCGGTGGAGAAGGACGGCGTGAACCTTCTGGGCTACACCATGTGGGCGCCCATCGACATCGTGAGTGCCAGCTCGGGCGAGATGGACAAGCGCTACGGCTTCGTGTACGTAGACAAGAACAACGCTGGCGAGGGCACCCTGGCCCGCAGCCGCAAAAAGAGCTTCTATTGGTATAAGAACGTGATCGCCACCAACGGGGCAGACCTCGATTAGAGCTTGAGGGTGGCACGCCCGTTTCCCGGAAACGGGCGTGCTAAGTTGCCAGTGTCGCATGCTTGAGCCACATGATCAGTGTTTTCGGTGGGAGCTGAAAGGTTGTGGCAAGGCTCGCGTTAACTGATGGCTATTGGCCACTTCCAAGAGAGCGCAGATACGTTTCGACGTTCTTGTACGTGACACCTTCGATTGCCCCAGCCTCCCCTCGATACAGAACACAACGCTCCTTAATAGTACCATATCGCCGCTCCACCTCCGTTAGCTTCTCTGGATCGAGTAGGTGTCGACGTTGGCTTGGGTGCTCCTCAGCGCTGTGCTTGACCTCGTAGAGCGAGCAGCACCCCCACTCGGGCCAAAACACGACCATGTCAAACTCGCCGATAGGAAATTGCAGCTTGAAGACCTTGGCTTCCGGCAATGCGGCCCCCGTCTCGAGTAGCACGATGTCTTCCAGCATGCGTCCACGGATCTCGCTCAGGATACGTCGCGTGACCGCCTGCCGCTCCTCAAGCTTCATGGAGCGAAACTCATCGTCGTCCATCAGCGCCGTGATGAGCGCCTTTGCCTGGGCATAACGAAGTCCTGGCTGCGAAACCGCAACATGGGAGTGCATGAGGTTGTAGTTGGATGCGTCCACAATTGGGATATCAACCGTGACTTCGAGCAGGTCGAGGTACTCTTTGATCTCTATTGCATGGGTCTTATCAATTGCGACGGTACGCTCATCGGCGTTGAGAACCTCGAGCAGCTCGCGCAGTCGATTGGTGACCGCCTCGACGTCCACCCGTTCGAGTACATCGCTGGGGGAATTCGGGTCGCGGCGGAGGTTCTTAGTCGAGAGAGCAAGATCTGCAGAGACGAAGTCGCGGGCCAGTACATCCACCGTGAAGCGGTGGTTGATATCCTCTACCACGCGGTTGATGGCGCTGGTCAGTTCGTGCGCCTCGTAGAGGTCCTGCAGGTGGCGAAAGTGTCCCTCATGCTGGTAGCACCGGAGCGAGTGCTGTATGTTGCGCGCGATGGCGCTGTCCACGTATTCTCCTGCCGATGCTGCCGAGGCAAAGGTCGAGCGCTTGTTGTAATCCCTGCCACCCATGCTCATCGTTCCACCGTAACGAATGTATTCATCTATTCCGCCGATGCCAAGTACCCGTTCGAACTCTCGGTAGGGGATGAGCGTGGTGTGGACGAGCGTGCACCGGTCATAGAGCTGTTCGTCCTCAGAAAAGAGGAAGCCAAGCGAGTAGGTTCCCGAGAGCACTACCTTCATACCCATCGCGGCGTAAATGTCTGAGAATAGCGATGCAGACTCGATGAAGTCGTCAAGCATCGTGACCTCGTCGATGAAGACGTTTCGATATCCGGCGTCCGAAAGGCGGCGGAGGTCGCGGTTGAGATTGCCAAGTGTGTCAGCGGGTGTGATTGAAATGTAGGCGGTGCGTGCACGCTCTTCAGGGCTCATGCGGAGCACCGCCTGACGCAACATTGTTGACTTGCCTGTCCTGCGAAGACCGTAGAGCACGAGCACGCGCCAATTTTGCGGATTCTGGAGATAGTCTGCAAGCTCCATGAAGCAATCGCGATGCTTCCAGCACTCGACCATGGAGGCGAATCGCTCAAGCCGCGCACCGACGAGGCAGTTCGTGTAAAACTCTGGCAGTGAGGTTGGTGAAGGGGCAGCATGTATGTGAGCCTCAGTGCTCGTTCTCTGCTGACTCTCGAGCTCCCTGAGCCGAGCTTCCAGCTGTTTGCGCTTCTCTACCTGTGCAATGACCAAATCCCGATTATCAGCCTTGAGGTAACGGCTTCTGGTCCTACCGTCCTGTGTCCATTGCAGGTATGGTTGGACCTTACCTTTGATGGTCTTGTAGCTGATACTCCCCACGGGCAGTTCCGAAATCTGTCTGTGAATGCGTTCTATCTCTGTGCCGTCAGATGCCTCTTCCATGCTCGCTCCAAAACCGTATTGATAACTGAGATAACTATCATAGCATAGTTATCTCAGTTATCTAACCCTGTTTTACAGTTCCTAAGCGCCTCTGTGTAGGCACTGCATACATTTTCATTTGGCGAGTCCATACGTAGGCTTGGTCTTACGGATGCTTGGTGCTGGTACAATGGCTTGTGCGACAGGGTGACAGAAATGGCAGCAAGCGGAAGACGGTATGGTGTCTATCGCCTCCTGGCCGAAGTCGGTTCCATCCTTTGCCAAGGTGTAGGCCTCATCCACGAACAAAACTCCTCCCATCGCCTCGCCTATCTTCTCTTTGGTCTTGAGTGCGGTCTGGCCGACGTAGCCAGCGACAAGGCCCGCACGGTCGACCTCGACGAGTTGACCGGTCTCCAGGACACCGAGCTGCTGGTAAATCTTGGATAGCAGGCGTGCCACGGTCGTCTTGCCCGTGCCTGGATTGCCGAGGAAGACGAGGTGCTTCGAGACGTTCGGTACCCGCAGGCCCTGGGATGCGCGCATCTGGTTGATCCTCATCAGGTTGATCAGGGAATTGACCTCGTGCTTGACGCCTCCCAAGCCAATCAGGCCGTTCAACTCCTCAAGCAGCTCCTCGAGGGTCTTCTGCGGCTCGGAATCGTCGGCATCAGTCGATGATGCACCCGTATCGTCGCGTTCTGGCACGACGGTGGATTCTCCTTCTCCACACGTGTGCTCAGGGTTGGATATTGTGGCCGTGGTCTGCCCGTCAGAGACCTCGGGCTCGTACTCGCTAACGTATGCCCTCAGGGACTGAAGGTGGTAGCGATAACGGGCGGAGTCCGTCTGTCGCTTGTCAGGGCCGCTGGATAGGTACCTTCCGAGTTCGTAGAAGAACGAGATGTAGAGGTCGGACACTTTGATATCGTGACCTGTCATCACCTTGTGGTCGAAGTCACAGACAATCGGAAGCGCTTCAGGCACGTCGTGTGACACATGTCCGTGTCCAAGACGGGAGACTGGATACGCGCCTCCCTGGCAGAGCAGGTCAAAGAGACTGTAGCGCTTGTCGGCTCCGTCCGTAGACACATAGCTGACGAAGGCGTAGACGTCCCTGGCGAGCAGCTCCCGAAGCGACTCCGAACGAGATCTCATACGGATTTCGTCTATCTGGTCGCAAGCCGCGACGAGCACGTCATAGGCGTGCCTCACGTTTGCGCTCGCGGCATGGCCCCTCATGCCAGCTCCACCCTCCGAAGTGCGTCCTCAAAGGCCTCCTCAGCCCCTTCCGCGTCGTCCGCCGCTTCGCGGTAGGCATTGTGTATGGTGCTGACGACATCTTTCTTGGAGAGCTCCCGATAGCGCTGCAGGGCTCCTTTGTTCCCAAACGCAACGATGAGGGTCTGGTTGTCCTCGACCTCCGTTCTGGCGTCGACGATTTGCATGAGCATGCTGTTTTACAGCACGTCCGCATCCCACGTGCGAAGGCCCAGCTCCAAGACGCCGTAGTCTTGTAGCTTCTTGACGAACCACTCTTCGCACATGGTCTCATAGACGCCCATCCAGTTGTCATGCGATGTGTGCCAAGGGTTCGCGAGCCCATTGCACTTTGGATTGTTGAAGTAGTAGATTTCGTCGAAATAGCAGAGCGATGCGGTGAACATGCCCATCAGCGAGAACAGCGACACGATAAGCGAGCCTTGGTCGTTCGACACGTCGGCTCTGAGCGTGTTGATGAGGAGCGTGATCATTCGGTGCTCGCTGTCGACGAGCTTGCGCATCTTTTGCTCGGAGTAGGGCCGTTGTCGCTTCATGCTGTCGAGCATGTCGTTGTGGTCGGCGAGCACCTTGTCGAGCCTGAACTGGCGGTCGATGTCGAAGCTCTTCCGCACGGTCTCATCGAGCTGTGACAAGTGCTGGTTGATGTCGGAGCTTATCTGCTGCATCTCCATGTAGATTATTGCGAACCCTGCGCAAGTTGCGCAGAGGTTCACCGCGCTGAGTGCCATGTTCGCGTAGCCAATGCCCGAGAGGATCTGGGTGTTGTTCAGGAGGGAGTCCAAGCTGCGACTGTTGTCTTGGATCATTCTGACAGCCTGTTCGGCCAGTTCCTTTTGCTTTGTCTGCGGGTCATCCAAGATGACGTTGAAGTACCGCCTGATCCTCTTGTTATGGTCACGCGTTATGACCTCGACGACATTGTTGTCGTTGAGATAGCGCTGGAGTTGGGACAGGTGAGTGACAACTACGCCAGTACTCATTATCATCGCCCTCTTCAGAATCATCGACATCATATAGCGAGGTAAACAGCACGATTATGGCGATAACTATGACACAGGTTCCAATCTCATAGGTCTCGTTCGTGTCGAACAACTTCGAGCCTTGGCGACGGAAGAGGCCGCGGCCTTCTTCTGACCGCATCGCCTCGATGATCGTGACGGGGTCGAGTGCGTAACGGTCGTAGTCGAAGTCGTCGATTGGATTCATGTCGTTTTCGATTATGGACTCGTAGAGACAGAACATGATCCTTGAATAGTCGACGACGTCATCGATTGTCCTGTTCCGCGACAACCTCATTTCAACGAACCGCTCGTAGTACTTCCTCGCACGGGGAACGACGTTTGGCTGTGAGGCTCTTGCGACCCTGGGTTCAACAATCGCGTTCAGACCGTCCATGTAGGCGGAGATGCAGTCGTCAAATGACTTGAACGTTTTCATGCCGACCATCTTGAAATAGTCGCTGAGTTTCTCAGAGAGAATTGTCGCGTTTACGTCGTGTTCTCGACGAACGAGAACACGACGTACATGTCAGAGAGCATACTTTTCAGGAATTCTAACGGCACGCCGTCTGTGCCATAAACCGTCTCAGTTAAGGACTCGTTGTAATGCATAGCATCCCTTTCCCTGACATTAGTGTGGAGGCGACCCGTGCCAGACCACATAGATAGCGAACTAAGAGTATGCAGAACCTTACGCTTGCCAAGTATGCCATATACGGTCGAGGAGTTGTCGATCAACGTCCTCTAAGGGAAGTTGGATCCTCCGGATCCTCCGTGGATTCTCTTTGTTAGGGCTTAATTGCAATGGTGGATAGAGACGATTGGCGTGTCATTGCAAAAACTGCCCAACCTGAAAAGTGAAGGGTAGCACGGCAGAGCGAACGGCAGGCGTCGCCACCCTTGCGCCTGTCGCAGGCTTGGCCCCGCTCGTCTGGGGAAGTGCCATTTCGACATGCAAAACTAGCCAAAAATATGGCGATTTGGGTAGTTTTTCGGTCTCATGATAATCGGGGTTACATTTTCACCCCAGTCTACCTGCGGTTTTTCGGGGCAGGTTTTCAGCCGATGGGGAAATCCAATTCAAAAACTACCCAAAACGCGATAAAAGTGGCCAGTTTGGCATGCCCAGATGGCGCTCCGAACGTACGGGCACCGAACCCGCGCGTTCGGGCAGTCGGGGAGCGCGGTTATGAGGCCTCCGCGCCGGTTCCGGACCCAAAGAGTTCAGAGGTTGCGTGGACCGTCGAACCCAAGGCGCGCTTGGGGAGCCGCCGACGTCGGCATGCGGCGCCAGTCTTGTGCGGTGATGATAACCTTACAGTCGTCGGTCATCTTCAGCTGGTCTTGCGCTTTCTGTTGGCTCCCGCTTTGTGGGGCTTACGTGACCTCTCTCAGCTCATGGCTACTCCACAGGCACATCAGCATGCTCCTCTTCCCGCCTCTCTTCGAGTGACCTCAGCAATGCATACGGCTCTATTGCGGGCATGATCTGCCTCCTGATTGGTCTCTGAATGGTAAGGTCCTCAATGAATGAACGGATCTTTCCATGGACCGGCGACACTGCGTTCGCATCAACAACGTGTGCCTTGCGCTTCTCCGGGCGATCATTCTGAAGGGTAACGGTCATTGTGAGAACAAGCGCATTAGCAAATCTTGGCTGCAGTCATTGAATGTCATATCTCACGGCCAGCTAATGTGTTAGCCCTCTTTCTCGACATTCTCCAAGGCATCGACAAGGCTCCTTGCGAGCTTCTCGTACTCCTCATTCCTCGTTAGGTTGTAGAGCTCGACTGCAACTTGCAGCGTAGTTTGCAAGTCGCCATGCCTAAAGGAGGTGCCGAGTAGTTGATTCAAAGCTTTAAACGTTGCGTTGTCTATGAGCAGGGGGTCACCGATTTCTTCCAGCACGCCTATTGCGGCCTGCGGCGTCATGTCCGTGTAGTCCTGACCATACTGCATCTTGATGTACATGACCTCGCTGAGGGGCAGAGACGAGTTGTCGAACAAGAGACTCGCCATGAGGTGTGCCGCCGCCGACCTAAAGCTTCCCAGCTCCACGCAGAGGTAGCCCATTGCCCTGTGATAATGGCCGAGTTCGTCGGCGCTCGCCACGTAGGGGTAGAGCTCCTGCACGACCCTCGCGTACCCGTCCATGTCGCGCAGGCGCTTGTAGTTCTCGGCTAGCTCGAAGCGCAGGCCGACATCCGCGGGGTTCCAGCGCACGGCCTTGCTGCAAGCAACGAGCGCCTCCTCGTGGCGACCAGCCTCAAAAAGGCACGACCCGAGCATGAAGTAAACTCTATCAAACGGCTCCGTTGCCTGCCGTATGTCTCGGCTCTCGTTGTTGTGCGCGTGCCAAACCACCTCGTCGATGGGGGAGCGGAAGTTAAAGTAGCGGCTCTCGGTGTCATCCGCACACCAGCCCGATGCCAGTAGGTCGTCCATCTTCCTTGCGAGAGGTTCTATGATCGCCAGCGCCTTCGCCGAGTTGCCTGCCTTGATATTGTAAGAGACCTCGCTGAGCGTCGATTCGGTCGCGCTGCGGTGGTTGTCCATCGTCTGCTCTAGCTCGGACCGAAGCTCCTCGGGCACCATCTCCCACATGAGGCGACCGCATGCCCTGAGCACCTCTTTGGAGAGCGGGTGGTTCTTATACATCTCCATTTTCTTGCGCAGACACCTCTTGTCATGATCCCAGTCGCCCGTGAACTCGGCGGTGATGGACTCCATGATCTCATCGAAAGCTTTGTTGCTGTTGTTCATGACGTGCTCCTGTCTTACGGCGTGAGGTTATCAGCAGTATAAGAGATGCACCGGACAGAAATTGCACCACCAAACCGACCGCTCTGTAACCGGGAGTGATGCCAAAGGAAAGCGGTCCCTACGCCTCGCCCCACTGACCGGGCTGTGAAAAGCCCGACTGGGCAACTGGGTTAAGATGGGTGACAGCGGGCATTTACGCCAACAACCCAGCCTAGGCCAGATGTAACGGTAGGAACCAACATGCAAATCGCCAACAACAAGGAGGTCACATGCTAGGCGAGGGGCTCAACAAGCTGCAAAAGGGTGCGCGGGACGTGGCGGGGATGATTACTGATACCGCAAACGACGCCGTACGCGAGGTGCGTGACCTGGCCGTGGAGTCCGCCGAAGAGATTCGTGGCGCGCTGCCCTCTCTTGAAGAGGTTCTGGCACAGGCCGTCCTTCTCCCCGGCGCGAGCGTGAGCCGCGAGGAGTTTCTTAAAAAGGCGCTCAAGGGCTATTCCCCCGTCGTCGTAGACCGTGCGATAGCGCATACCCCCGTGCGTGCGGGCATCCCTCTGGGCAAGCTTCGCCGGCTTGCTGGCAAGGCCTTGGGCAGAGAAGCCCGGCGCACCACCGTGGCGTCGATGGCGGCTGGTTTGCCAGGCGGTATGGCGGCGGCGGCTACCATACCTGCGGATTTGATTCAGCTCTACGCCCATTTGGTGCGTGCCATCCAGATGCTCAGCTATCTGTACGGTTGGCGCGACGCATGCTACGTGCGCGTAGGTGCCATGGACCCAGCTCTTAGCAAGCTGCTGATCGTGTTTCTTGGTGCCATGGCGGGAGACGAGCGTGCGGATGCCGAGCTCAAGCGCCTGGCACCATTGCGCGAGGGCGACGCCGGCGCCGTGCTGGCGGCCGTGGCTCAAAGCGATGCTGTGGACGGAATTGCGCAGGGTCTTGAGGGCCGCATGGCGCATCGTATGACCGGCCAGGTGGTGGGCAAGTCCGTTCCCTTGGCGGGTGCCGTGATTTCGGGGACCATCAGTTACGGGGGCTTCTCGGACATGTGGAAACATCTGCGGGACGTCCTCGAAGCGATTGCGTGAGGATTGGCCAAAAGGGGCCAGGCCCCAAACGGCCACCCTATATGGCGGCAATCTCCAGGGGACGTGGCTTCCCAAAGAGGTAGCCCTGCATCATGTCGCAGCCAGCCTCGCGCAAGAAGTCGCACTGCTCCTTGGTCTCCACGCCCTCCACGAGCGTGCGGATCCCCAGTCGCTTGGCCATGCGAATCACCGAGGCCACGATGGTCTTTGACCTTCTGTTGGACTCCATGTCGCGCAGGAACTCCATGTCCACCTTGAGCACATCGAATTCGTAGTCCTTAAGCAGGTTGAGCGAGCTGTAGCCGCAGCCAAAGTCGTCCATCCACACCTCAAACCCCGCGGTGCGAAAACGGTCCATCTCCCTGCGCAGGTTGAGGTCGCTGTCAAGCGCGCTTTCCGTTACCTCAATGGCGAGCATGGAATGTGGAATGCCTAGGTTGTCGCATCTGGTCGATATCTCTTGAACGGCGTCGCACAGGCCAAAGTCGAGCCGCGAGAGATTGACGCTGGCATGCAGCCTCGTCTCGCCTGCCTGCATGCGTTTGGCAAGATGCTGGCACACCTCGTCCACGATGCAGAGGTCGAGCTTGTGTATGAGGTGCGCCTCCTCAAGCGTGGGGATAAACACGGCGGGGGAGAGCATGCCAATCTCGGGATCGATCCAGCGTGCCAGGGCCTCGAAGCCGCACACGTCGCCGGTCCGCGTGTATACCACCGGCTGAGCGAAAGCCTGAATCCAATGCTCGCTTACGGCCTTCTCGGCATGGTGCGCCACATAGCGCCTGGTAAACATGCGTTCCCGCAGCTTATCGTCAAAGAAGCGACAGGCGATGTCGTATCGACCCTTTATGCTCTCGCAGGCGAGCTTGGCGCAGTCCATGGCCAGGTGCGCGGATTCCAGCCCTGGCTCCAGCTTGAATGCGCCGCACTTCACCTCCGGTGCAAACGCCTTGTTGAAGGAGCGCACGGTCTCGTGGACAATGGCGCATTTGCGCACAATGTCACTTGCGCTGGTCAGCACGGCAAAGCGGTCTATGGACAGGTGAGACACCACGTCCGAGGGAAACGCCTCGGCAATCTGCCGTGCCAAGAACATGAGCAGCTCGTCACCAGCGTCGTAGGAGAATGCGCGGTTGTACGACTTAAAGTCGTCGATGTCAAAGTACAGCACGTGAATGTCTTTGGTGCGCTGGTCGTCCTCGTCAATAGAACCTTGCAGAAGCTCAAAGAATCGCTCGGGACGAAGAAGACCCGTAAAGGGATCCATGTACTTTAGCTGCTCATGGCTCATAAGCTCAATGCCCGACGACTCAAACTGCTGCCATATGTCAAGCTCGTCTCCGGCGAGGAAGGCGGCAGGGCAGTCCACGTGGTTCATGTACGACAGGAGGTCGGCCGCCGCGTCGTTTACAAACGATCGCAGTGCCCGCTCGCTCATGGCGCCTACGCGCACGACGGGCTTTATGTGCTTGGTGCCGGGCGTCTCCAGGCTGCGAGCCCGTGCCCCCAGACAATGTATGGCGTCAAGAAACCCTTGGCGAGGAAGATCGTCGAGCCGAAGCAAGATGGTGTTGTTCTGAAACAGGCGCATGTAACCAGAATCGACCCCGCACCCAATCGCCATTTGGCGCAGGTCCTCCATGGCCTCGTCCGCGGCTTGGGCCGAGACCTCGTTGCAAATTGTTGAATAGTTGGCAATGCTAAGAATTGCTACCTGACGTGGCGGAACAACAGCCATGGCGCCTGTCCTTTCGTGCATCGGTGGTACCAAAACAATGTAGCATGTTTGCGTACGATAACTCCGTTTTTTGGGCGGATGGTAACGTAAGAGCGCACAAATCCGCGCGAGGGCCAAGCGATGGGGATACTAAGCAAAGGGGAGTATCCCCATTGCTTGGTCACGGCGCGGCTGCCTTGGCAAACCGCCCGGTGGCATAGTCTATGCTGTATCCCTTGGCCGCGTTGTATACCACGACCTGCTGGTCTATGGACCCGTCCGACGTGTGGATGTCAACAATAACGTTGCGACATACAAGCTCTTCTGCGCGGTAGACGGGGGTGGCGCTATAAAGCACGTATCCGTTGGGGTTTTGCTCCAGCCATTTGCGAACGATCGTCTCGCAATAGGCCATGCCGCCCTCCGTGCCGTTGAGGTTTGCCCCTACGTTTTGCATACGCGTGCCGCACACAAGGTTCTCTTCCACCTCCTCGCCGCCGAGCGACTTGGCCAAAAGGTGGGAGCGATTCCAGAAGTACCCGTGGTACACGTTGCCCGTGGGCAGCACTATGTCCGCCTCCTCGTTGTAGCCCCATCCGGAGGGTTCCAAGTTGGACATGTCAACGCGTTCTCGGCTGGAACCATAGGCGCAGAGATTTGCGTCCACGCAGGCCAGCACCTTGCCCGCACGGCCCAATGCGTCGAGGGGTGAATACATTACGACCCCTATTGCCGACATGGCGTCAAAGTCCGCCGGACCAGCCACGCGGTAGTAGTTGGGGGCCATGGCTTCGTCCCACTCCTCGGGCTGGATGGAGGTGGGCTGGCCAGCGGTTGGCTGATCGGCCAGCGTGAGAAACCCCGGCAGCTCCGGCAGCTCGGGTAGGCATGGCAGCCACTGGTAGACGGCACGGCGTAGGGGCGGGATAACAAGGATGGCCAATGCCATAAGAATCGCAAGCAAGGCGCAACCACGCACCCCAGAGAACCTGTGCCTCTTGTTGCCTCGATGCCTGCCCATAGTGACCTCCACGATTGCCTTTACCACCATACTACGCCATGGTGAGCAGAAAGGGGTAACCCCTTTCTTCTATCCCCTTTTGGCTCACCACTTTTGAATCATTCGCAAAAAACTGTTGCCATGGTGGTGGGCAAGGCGCATAATCTGTGGGTCAGCCGCAAGGCACATCCTTGGCTGATTATTCTATAGGTATACGACGAAAGGACAATAATGAAGAAGTATATCGCTGAGGCCATCGGCACCTGCGTGCTCGTGACCATGGGTTGTGGCACCGCCATGCTGGTGGGCTGTGACGCTGCCAGTGGAAGCGGGTATCTGCTTACCGCGCTGGCCTTTGGTCTGTCCATTGTTGCCATGGCATACAGCATTGGCAACATCTCGGGCTGCCATGTTAACCCCGCGGTCTCGCTTGGCGTGTATCTGCGTGGTGGCATGGAAGTAAAGGACCTCATTGGCTACGTGGTGTCGCAGGTTGTTGGCGCGCTTGTGGGTGGCGTCATCCTGAGCGCGATCTTTGGCATGGGCGGCGTGGTAGACATGACCGGCGGGCTGGGCTCCAACGGCCTTGCTGGTGTGGGCGGCAATGCGCTGGCAGGTCTTATCGTAGAGATCCTGCTTACCTTTATCTTTGTGCTCACCATCCTGGGCGTAACGTCCGCAAAGTTCAAGCACGGCTCCCTTGCCGGGCTGGTGATTGGCCTCACGCTCACCTTTGTGCACATCCTGGGCATTGGCCTTACTGGCACGTCGGTCAACCCTGCACGCAGCTTTGGTCCTGCGCTCGTTGCCATGTTCCAGGGCAATGGCGCGCCGCTCGCCTGCCTGTGGGTGTTTATTGTGGGCCCGCTGGTGGGTGCTGCCCTCGCAGCCGTGCTCTACAACTTCCTGGAGGCTGACGAGGCGTAAGCTCTCGCGCGCAAAAGCTAGCAAAGCGGAGCACCCTTTCCTGGAAATGCCGTGCCAAGTGGCACAATGTTTCCGGGAAAGGGTGTTCCGCTTTTGTGGTGCGGCGCATCGCGTACAATGGCTATGCGCGGAAAAGGAGGGCACATGGACTACGACGTAATCATTATTGGTGCGGGACCGGGCGGCATCTATGCGGCATACGAGCTCAGTCTGCTGAGGCCCGACCTTAGCGTGGCGGTGTTCGAGGCGGGCAACACGCTAAACAAGCGCCGCTGCCCCATAGACGGCAAGACCATAAAGACGTGCGTGCGATGCAAGAGCTGCTCCATTATGAGTGGCTTTGGCGGGGCCGGGGCTTTCTCGGATGGCAAGTACAACATCACCAACGACTTTGGCGGAAACCTGTACGAATACATTGGCAAGGACGAGGCCATCGCCCTCATGGAGTACGTGGACGGCATAAACCTCGCACGTGGCGGTGCGGGAACCAAGCTCTATAGCACGGCAGACACCAGCATAAAGAAGCTGTGTCTCCAAAACAAGCTTCAGCTGCTCGACGCCTCGGTGCGCCATCTGGGCACCGACCTCAACCACGTGGTCCTCTCCAACCTCTACGACGAGCTCAAGGGCAAGGTGGACTTTCACTTTTTGGAGCCAGTGCAGACGCTGGAGGACTTGGGCGGCGTGTATCGCATTGGCACCAAGCGGGGCACGTACGCCTGCCCGCGCTGCATTGTGTCGGTGGGGCGCAGCGGCAGCAAATGGATGGAGAAGGTCTGTCGGGAGGTGGGCATCCCCACCCAGTCGAACCGCGTGGACATTGGCGTGCGCGTGGAGCTGCCTGCGGAGCTGTTTAGCCACCTCACCGACGAGCTGTACGAGAGCAAGATCGTGTATCGCACGCAAAAGTTCGAGGACCGCGTGCGCACCTTTTGCATGAATCCGCACGGAAGCGTGGTGAGCGAGAACACCAACGGCATCGTAACGGTAAACGGTCACAGCTACGAGAACCCCGAGCGGCAGACCGATTACACCAACTTTGCCCTGCTTGTGTCCAAGCACTTTAGCGAGCCGTTTAAGGACAGCAACGGATACGGCGAGAGCATCGCGCGGCTCTCCAACATGCTGGGCGGCGGCGTTATCGTTCAGCGGTTTGGCGACCTCATTCGCGGACGCCGGAGTACGCACGAGCGCATCTCCGAAGGGTTCGTGGTGCCAACGCTCAAGGCAGAGCCGGGCGACCTGAGCCTGGTGCTGCCCAAGCGCATCATGGACGGCATAATAGAGATGATCTATGCGCTTGACAAGATCGCCCCGGGCACGGCAAACGACGACACGCTGCTATATGGCGTGGAGGTGAAGTTCTACAACATGCACGTGGAGCTGCGGCCCAACCTAGAGACGGCGCACGAGGGCCTGTATGTAATCGGCGACGGCAGCGGCGTTACGCATTCGCTCTCGCATGCGTCGGCGAGCGGCGTGTTTGTTGCGCGCGACATCGTCGCTCGCGCAGGGTGAGCAGAAAGGGGTTACCCCTTTTGACTCACTTGTGCCGCGCGACGTGGTATAACTAAAGGAGTTTGGCCCAAACAAAGGTGCGTGCGATGATTGATCAAGTTGCCCTCGAGAAGGCGGCCCGCATAATTATTGAGGCGATTGGTGACGACCCCCGGCGCGAGGGTCTGGTCGAGACGCCAAAGCGCTTTGCAGGCATGATGGCCGAGCTGCTAGATGGTATGAACTACACCAACCATCAGGTGGCGCAGATGTTTGGCAAGTGCTTCTCGTCCGACTCGGACGGCATGGTGGTGGAGCGCGACGTTCCGGTGTTCTCGTTTTGCGAGCACCACCTGGCGCTTATGTACGACATGCGGGTGAGCGTGTGCTACATCCCCAACGGCAAGGTGATTGGGCTTTCCAAGATCGCTCGCATAGCCGAGACGTGCGCCAAGCGACTTCAACTGCAGGAGCGCATTACCCAAGACATCTGGGACGTGCTGGGCGAGGTGCTGGGCACCGAGGACGTGATCGTGCTGGTAAAGGGCAAGCACTCTTGCATGACGGCGCGCGGCATAAAGAAGCCCGAGGCACACACGATCACAAACGTGTATGGTGGGTGCTTCAAGGAGGACTCAGCCCTGCGGGTGGAGGCCATGGCGTTGCTGCGCGATTAAACCCAGGCTTGTTCCGCATGGTATGTGGGAGGGACGGCGACTGTATGGGCAAGGCAGAAAGAGTGGCGGCGGCTATCACGGCCCTTTGTGTGGCGGTTTCGGTTGGCGGACGATTGCTCGCGGCATGGTTGCAGCTCCCGCTATGGCTTGATTCCATAGGCATCGTGTTCGTCGCGTATCTGTTTGGGCCCATACCTGGAGCGGTGGCGGGCCTTGCGGTCAACACCATCTGCACCTTGTTGCAGCACGGATCGTTTTGGTACGGGATCACTGCGATTGTGCTCGGACTTGCCGTGGGCGTCTTGTCCCAACGCGGCTACCTCAAGTCGTTCTTTGGCGCCATGACAACGGGTTCGGTTGCGGCCTTGGCGTCCGTTGCCTTCTCAGCCCCGCTCAACATCCTCTTTTACAACGGGTACACCAACAACATGTGGGGAGACGGCGTCATAGACCTCCTGACGCATTACGGGTGTCCCTTGTGGCTGTGCTCCTTTATTGGCCAGTTCTACCTGGACTTTGTTGACAAGGTCATCACGTTGTCGCTGCTCTTCTTGGCGGTGCGGCTCATGGACAAGATGGGGGGCAGGCACAACAGGGACGCGTCCGGTGGCGGCGGGGACGGGACTGCCAGCCGCGCCTTGGGCTCCAAGGCCCCTGGCGTGCTGACGTTGCTCGTTGTTCTCTTGCTGCTGGCGGGCTTGCCAACGCGGGCGTTTGCGGCGTCGAAAGACGGCACCACGGACGGCATCGACTTCTACTCCTTTGTGCAGGAGACCTACAGCAGCGACAACGGGCTGCCCTGTGGCGAGGCCAACGACATCGCCCAGACCAAGGACGGAATCCTGTGGATTGGAACCTATGCGGGCCTGTATCGCTACAACGGCCGCGAGTTTAGGCTCATGGGAGACTTTGACTCGGTAAAGAACGTCAACTGCATGTACGTGGACGAGGAGGGCAGGTTGTGGATCGGTACCAACGACAACGGCCTCTCTCTGTGCGTGGAGGAGCAGGTAAGCACCGTTATAGACACACAGGACGGCCTGCCTTCCAACTCCGTGCGCGGCATCGTGCGTAGCTCCGACGGCACCTACTACGTGGGCACGTCCGACGCGCTGCAGGTCTTTAGGCTCAACGCTGGCATAAAGATGGTAAGGCAGATCGCGGAGGCCAACTACGCCCACAGCCTGTCTGCCGACAACGATGGCCATGTGGCGGCGGTGACCTCGTCCGGTGAGCTCTTTGTTATGAGCAACGCCAGGGTGCAGATGAGGACGTCGCTCGTCGGCGAGGAGGGAACGGGCACGTACACGTGCTGCCTGTTTGACGACAAGGGCAGGTTGTACGTGGGCACCTCCGAGGGCGTCGCCTATGTGTATGACATTTCGGGCGGTTCGTTTAAGGTCCAGGACAAGCTCGTGTTTGAGGGGCTGCAAGAGATAAACAGCCTCACCCTTACCAAAGACGGCATTATGTTTGGCTGCGCGGACAACGGGGTGGGTGTCTTTGTACCCGGTGGCGACTACACCATCATCCACACGGGAGAGTTCAACAACTCCATTGACCGCATGATCGTGGACTATCAGGGCAACTACTGGTTTACCTCGTCGCGTCTTGGCGTGCTAAAGATGACCCGCTCCACGTTTAGCGACCTGTACGAGATGGCGGGGATTTCCCGCGACGTGGTTAACTCCACCGTCATGTGGCAGGATCTGCTGTACGTGGGAACCGACGAAGGGCTCGACATCATAGACTTGCAGCGTGGCGTGGAGGTGCACAACGACCTCTCGTCGCTGCTGGAGGGAACCAGGGTCCGCTGCACGTACGTGGACTCACAGGACCACTTGTGGGTGTGCACGTATGGCAAGGGCCTTCTGGACGTTTCGCCTGACCTAGGCGTGCAGAGCTTCGATGACAAGGACCATGCGTTCTCGGACCGCGTACGCACGTGCGTGGAGGCAAAGGACGGTACCATAGTTGCCTCGGGCGACACGTGCGTGGCGCGCATTCGCGATGGCAAGGTGCTGCAAACAATACCCTACGGGTCTAGCTTTAGCAGCTCGCAGGTGCTGTCCTTCTATGTCATGGACGACGGCACCGTGCTCTGCGGCACCGACGGTGATGGCATCGTGGCCATTCGCGACGGCAAGCCGGCATGGCGCAAGACGGTGGGTGACGGGCTTACCTCCAACATCATCTTGCGCATAGCCCCGGCCGTCAATGCCGAGGGCCTGTATGTGGTGACGAGCAACGGCCTTTGCTACATGGAGCCAGACAAGACGGTGCGTGCGCTGGAGGCGTTTCCCTACTTCAACAACTTTGACGTGCAGCCGGGGGTGGATGGCGAGGTGCTCGTGCTCAGCAGCGCCGGCATATACGTAATGCGCGAGACCGACCTCATCGGCAGCGTGAGCCCTCTGCGCACGGACCTCTTGGACAGGAAGTTTGGCCTCGGCGCGTCCATTACCGCCAACTCGTGGAATCACCTGGACGAGCAGGGCATGCTGTACGTGTGTACCGACAAGGGGACCTTTAGGCTCGACACGCATGACTACTCGCAGGCAAAACGCTCGTATCACATGAAGGTCCCTACCATCAGCCTTGACGGCGTGGAGCACCACTTGGAGCGCGGCGTGCCCTTTTCCATAGCGCAGGACACCCAGCGCATGGACATAGACCCCGAGGTCATATCGTACACGCTTGACGACCCCTACGTGAGCTACCAGCTCGTTGGCTACGACGCCAAGCCCACGCGCGTGCGCAAGAGCGAGCTGGGGGTAATAAGCTACACCAACATTGAGTCGGGCGACTACACGTTTGTGCTCAGCGTGCTGGGAAACGATGGAAGCGTTTTGGAGACGAGCTCCTACCAGCTGCGCAAGGCCCCCATGATCTATGACAACCCATGGTTCATGGCATACGTCTTTGTGGTGGCCGGTCTTGCCATTGCCTGGTTTACCTGGTACGTTGCGCGTTCCACCGTGCAGAGGCGCTTGGAGCTCCAGCAGCGCGAGCTCGACCTTGCGCACCGCCAGATCCAGATGGCCGACCAAACGGTCATCTCAATCGCGCGCGCGGTGGACGCCAAGGACGGAAACACCAGCCAGCACTCCCATCGCGTCTCGCAGTACTCCGTTTTGCTGGCGCGCGAGCTTGGCTTTACCGAGGACGAGTGCGAGAACCTGCGCAAGGCGGCGCTTCTGCACGACATTGGAAAGATTGGCATTCCCGACCGCATCCTCAACAAGCCGGGCCGCCTTACGGACGAGGAGTACGCCGTCATGAAGACGCACGTCTCGCGTGGGGCCGAGATCCTCAAGGACTTTACCATGATCGACCATGTGGTGGAGGGTGCGCTTTACCATCACGAGCGCTACGATGGAAGCGGATACGTAACCGGCATTGCGGGCCAAAAGATTCCCTTGTATGGACGCATAATCGCGGTGGCCGATGCCTTTGACGCCATGACGCAAAACCGCGTGTATCGCCAGAAGCAGGACATGGGCTACGTGTTAGGCGAGCTCGAGCGTGGCAAAGGCAAGCAGTTTGACCCAGAGATTGCCACCATAATGTTGCGGCTCATCGACGAGGGCAAGATAGACCACATCCTCAACGGCACCAGCTTGGAGGGGGAGGACGCATGAGGCTAGGGCGTACCGACATTGTGAGCATGGCCGTGAGCGTGTGCATGGTGCTGGCATGCGCGGTGGGCGTGAGCGCCTTTAGGCAGGTGAGCCATGCCAGGGAGAGCATAAAGGTGGGCTTCGTGTACGACGGTGACGAGACCGAGCCGTATACCTACAACTTTATGGTTGCCCAGCGAGCGCTGAAGTCCGCATACGGCGACCGTGTGGAGATCGAGGTTCAGAGCAACGTGGCAGACGAGGACGGGGAGGAAGCCATCCTTGCGCTCGTGGACAACAAGTGCGACCTTATTTTTACCACCAGTTGGGACTACGGAAAGGCCGCAAAGCGCATTGCTGCCGAGCACCCCAAGGTGCAGTTTTGCCAGGCAACGTGCACCAACGCCAACACCGAGCCGGTGCTGGACAACTACCACACCTTTATGGGGCACATCTATGAGGGACGCTATGTGTCGGGCGTGGTGGCCGGTCTAAAGATTCAACAGATGATCGATCGCGGGCTGGTGGACGCCAACGCGGCAAAGGTTGGCTATGTAGCCGCGTTTGAGTCGGCCGAGAACATCTCGGCGTACACGGCCTTCTTGCTGGGCGTGCGCTCGGTGGTGCCAACTGCCACCATGGAAGTGAGTTACATGAACTCGTGGTCAAGCTACGCGGCCGAGAAGGAGTGCGCGGAGCGGTTTATAGAGGATGGGTGCGTGGTGATCTCGCAATCCACCAACACCATTGGCCCAGCGCTCGCCTGCGAGGAGGCGTCGGCAACGCGCGAGGTCTACCACGTGGGCTACAACGAGAGCATGGCCGAGTCGGCACCCACCATGGCGTTGGTGTGTACGCGCATCAACTGGTCGCCCTACGTGCTCGCTGCGGCCGATGCCGTGTTGCAGGGCGTGGACATAGAGGACAACGTGAGCGCCAACATCCACGGCAAGGATGCAGGTGCTGGATTTGACAAGGACTGGGTCCAGATGCTCGACCTCAACGCGCTTGCTGCTCCAGAGGGGGCCGAGGAGGCCATGGAGGCAGCCATCGACGGGCTGAGGAGAGGCAGGGTGGACGTTTTCAAGGGCGATTACGTGGGGGTTAACCCAAGCAAGCCCTCGGACACCTGCGACCTTTCCCAGGGCTACCAAGAGAATGCGAGCGCGTCCGCCCCCTCCTTCTGCTACGTGCTCGAGGACGTCATCACGGTGGTGTAACTCCTGGCCGTAAATGGCGTGCCACCTATCCGCGCGATACCTCGTTTACCAGCTGCTCGTCCGCAAAGTACGCGCCAAGGTTGTCCAGGCATATGCGCACCACGTTATCCACGGTGGCCTGCAAGTGCCACCAACCGGCGATGTGGGGCGTTACGAGGGCGTTTTTGTGCTGCCAGAGCGGGTGGTCGGTGGGCAGTGGCTCGGGGTTCGTAACGTCTAGGGCCGCACCGGCTAGGTGGCCGGATGCGAGGGCTTGGCAGAGGGCGTCCGTATCCACCAGATCGCCCCTGCCGACGTTGAGGAAGAACGAGCCCTTCTTCATGCTGGCAAAGAACTCCTGGTTTGCCAAGCCCCTGGTCTGGGGCGAGCTGGGCAGCACGCTGGCTACCACATCCATGTGGGGGAGCACGTCTACAAGGCCGTCCGGGGTTATCATGCGCTCAAAGGGGGCCGCGACCGGTACGGGGGTGCGCCGCATGCCCGTTACGTGCGCACCGAGCACGTGGACCAGACGTGCAAAGCACGTGCCCACGTCACCCGCGCCCAGAACGAGCACCTGAGCATCCACCAGCGAGGTGACCGGCCCTTCGTCGCGCCACACGCCTTGCGGCTGGTTGTCGCGGTAGAGGTGCAGCTTCTTCATAAGGCACATGAGCTGTGCCAGCATGTGCTCCGAGACGGCCTGGCCATACGCTCCGGTGGCATTGGTGAGCCTTGTGTGCTTGTGCAATACGTCCGGTGCGAGCAGGTGGTCATAGCCGGCGGTGGAGGTCTGCAGCCACTCGAGGGAGGGCGAGGCATGCAGCAGGCGGGTGGGAGGATTGCCAATAATTATGGAGGCTGCGTCGACGTCTGACTGGGTAACCTCGCTTGGCGATACAAACGCTATGGCGTAGCCCTTATTCTGCACGAGGTTCTTAAACTCCTTGCGCTGCGCGTCGGTAAGGGGCAGCGAAACCAAAACGCTCTTATTCATGCCAAACCTCCTCTGGGATGGCGAGGGCCCGTCTTTCTGTGCCACGTGCCACAGAAAGACGGGCCCTCGCACGTTTACTACTGCTAGGGCAGCTTGTGGCCGGCGCCGAGGTACACCTCATACCATTCCTCGCGGCTCATGTGCCAGTCGCAAGCGGCGGCGCTCTCGCGAATTCGCTCGGGACGTGTGGTGCCCACAAGCGCCTGCATCTTGGCAGGGTAGCGCAATACCCAGTTTATGGCAACGGCCGTCTTTGTGGTGTTGTGGTCGGCGGCAATGCGGGCGAGCGCATCGTTTAGGCCCTCGTAGTTGGGGTCGTCCAGGAACACGCCGCCAAAGTAGCCGTGCTGCAAGACGCTCCAAGCCTGAATTGCCATGTTGTGGCTCTCGCAATACTCAAGGATGCCGCCATCGCGCATGACGGCTGCGTCGTTTTCCATGTTTGCGTTAAAGAAGGCGTCGAACATGGGTGTAAACGCTGCCGAGATCTGCACCTGGTTGGCGGCAAGCGGGAACGGCATGACTCGTGCCAGGCGCTTCATCATGGCGGGGTTTTGGTTGGACACGCCAAAGTCGATTACCTTGCCAGCGGCGTGGAGCTCGTCAAAGGCGCGGGCAATCTCGGTGGGCTCCATCAGGGCGTCTGGACGGTGCAGCAGCAGGGAGTCGATGTGGTCGGTGTGCAGCGCGGTAAGGCTCGCCTCCACCGACTCAATGATGTGCTCGTACGAGAAGTCAAAGTAGTTGGCCTCCAAGCGCGGATGCTTGCGAATGCCAAGCTTGGTCTGTAGCCACACACGGTCGCGCAGGCCAGGCCGTGCGGCAAAGGCGTTGCCCAGGATGCCTTCGCTCGGGCCATAGATGGGTGCGGTGTCCACGGCGTTGATGCCGCAGTCGAGCGCGCACTCAATAAGGTCGGCCACCTCAAGGGGCGTCTTGTCCCAAATGCGCATGGCACCCAGAACCACTTCCGATACCTTGGTCTTGTTGCTTCCAAACTCGATGTAGCGCATGGCTTGCCTCCTTGCGGTCGGTTCCGTAATGAGCCGTGTTGGTGAATATCCCCACAAGTTATTTTATCATGCGTTGCGGATGCAATGACGGCGTAGCAAGAAAACTCGTCACAACCGCGACGCACGTGGTGCTTTGCACGTACGGGCGTGGGCGGTCTTGTGGCACCTAAGGGTTTGGCTTGAGGCCGGACGCGGAGGTGAGCTGGAACCCAATGCCGGTTGCGGCCTCTCCCTTGCCAAGGCTCCCGTTGTAGTCTGCGTTCCTTATGGTGATCTTGCTTCCCTTGGCCGAATACGTGCCGTTCCATCCGTTGGCAAGCGTGACCTTCTTGCTAAAGGGAATCGTCACGCTCCACGATTTGCGGGCAGAGCCTTTGTTGGTGATGGAGAGCTCGTATTGATAGCATGTCTTGTTGCCGTCTGCTGGCCATGAGCCTGTGAGCGTGAGCTTGCAACGCAGGTTGCCCACGTTAAAGCTCGTCGGCTGCGCGTTGCTCTTTGTGCCCGAGCCTCCTGTGCCCGTTGCCTTGCCAGCTTTTGCGCTGCCCGATTCTTTGCCCGAAGCACTGCCCAATGCCTTGAGCAGCCACGTGCCAGAGGTGGAGAGGTCCTTGGACCCAAAGCCCGAGGTCTTCTTGCAACTGCTCTTTATGATGGAAGCTGCCTCGGCCTTGTTGCACAGGCTCCACATGCACCAACTTACGCCCAACTTGTTCATGCTCTTGAGCCATGCGTTTGCCGAGCTCTTGTCTATGCTGCCGTTGCCACTTGCGTCACAGATGCCAAACTCGCTTACGAAGACGGGAAGCCCGCCCTTTACGGCTGACTCCATGCGGTTGCGCAGGTCGTCTTTGTGTGTGGCAGCATAGAAGTGCAACGTGTAGAGAACGTTCTTATATGGGAGTGGGCTTGCGACGGCCTTGTCTATTTCTTGTGACCATGTGGGGGTGCCCACCAGCACCACGGCATTGGGGCTGTTCTTGCGAATGGTGGGGATGACCTTTTTTGCGTATCGCTTGATGTCGTTCCACGAGGTGCTGCCGTTGGGCTCGTTGCAGATTTCGTACAGGACGTTGTTGTTGTCCTTAAACTCGGCGCTGATCTTTTTAAAGAACGACTTGGCCTGCTTAACATGAGTGTTGGGATCTCCGTCGGAGAGGATGTGCCAGTCCACAATAACGTAGAGGTCGTTCTTTGTGGCAAGGCGCACGCCTTCTTTTACCAGCGCTAAGAGGTCGCTCTTGTTTCCTCCCGAGCAGTAACCTCCATACTCTTGGGTGTATAGGGCTAGGCGTACAACGTTGGCACCCCATTTTGTGCGGAGCTGTCTAAAGCAGGAGTCGTTTACATACTGGGGAAACCATGCGAGCCCATGAGTGCTTACGCCTCGTAGCTGGATGGGCTTGCCACGCTTGTCTACGAGCTTGCCGTTCTTTATCGCCGGGGTTCCGGCAGACTTTGGCCCGCGAACGGTCGCTTGTGCTTGCGCGTGCGTCGGTGAGACCGGGCAAAGCGCAATGAGTACTGTGGCTATGGTGCCCACAAGTAGTTTGATGGCGAGTTTTTTGCTCATGTCACTCTCCGTTAGGACAATGGGGACGGGGACGTTTGTCCTGCAAAGCCGGGACAAACGTCTCCGTCCCCATTGTCCCAAAACTGTTCGATGGTGCCAAGCGGGTTCAATCCGTGCTCGCAACGGGGCGAAAGACGCAAAAAGCGGGGCAAGCCGCGGTGGTTCTCTTAACCCAAAGGCCTGCCAAGCAAAAATAGTGGTAAAAATAGAATTTAATTAAATTTTTATCTGGTGTTTTGTTAAGCCAAGTATCGCAATTTACCACTATGTATTTTATACAGTGGTAAATTAAGAAATCGAATGGACACAACATCTGGTGTTTTTTCAAAATTGATATCGGAATTTACCACTATTTCTGGAAGGCAAATCCACGTAATCAAAGAAGGCGCATCAACTGGCGCCTTGGAGCGAAAATCTGGTCAGATTGCATGCATCTTATCTGGAAACCTTGCAACCACTGGTACCAGTCACTCATTTACCGGTCATCCCTTTTAATGGGGAGGTTATTTCGTACAATGAACATGTTGTTTGCACAAGTGGTGCGAGGAAGGAGACAAGCATGGCGTATTTTCCCGAGGGCTTTTTGTGGGGCGGCGCAACGGCGGCAAACCAGTGCGAAGGCGCGTGGAACGTGGACGGAAAGGGTCCGAGCATCGAGGACCATCTTAAGGGCGGCACCGTAAGCACGCCGCGCATGTACACGCGCGTAATCAACCCCGACGAGTACTATCCCAGCCACGAGAGCGTGGACTTCTACCATCACTACCGCGAGGACATAGAGCTCTTTGGCAAGATGGGCATGAAGATCTTCCGCACCTCCGTAAACTGGAGCCGCCTGTATCCCGTGGGCGACGAGGACGAGCCCAACGCAGCCGGCGTCGCGTTCTACAAGGACATGTTCCAGTGCTGCCAGGACAACGGCATCGAGCCGCTGGTGACCATCTCCCACTACGAGATTCCCTGGGGTCTCTGCGAGAAGTACAACGGTTGGGCCGACCGCCGTTGCATTGACTTCTACCTCAACCTGTGCCGCACGATCTTTACCGAGTACAAGGGTCTGGTGAAGTACTGGCTCACCTTCAACGAGATCAACATGCTGCAAAACGGTGGTCTGGGCAGCCTCATTGCTGGCGGCATTCTGCCCAAGGAGGACGTGGTGCCAATGGGTCTTGCTCCAACGGAAGACCCGGATGAGCTCACGACCATCTACACCGCGCTGCATCATCAGTTCCTCGCAAGTGCCAAGGCGGTTGTGCTTGCGCACCAGATCGACCCCGAGTACATGGTTGGCTGCATGATTGGCGGAGGCCCGAGCATCTATCCCTACACCTGCGCTCCTGCCGACGTGCTTGGCGCACAAAAGAAGCTGCAAATCGGCACATGGCTGTGCTCCGACGTTCAGTGCCGTGGCGCCTATCCCGGCTACGCGCTGCGCTACTTTGCCGACAACAACATCGACGTGCCCATGCAAGACGGCGATGACGCCATACTTGCCGAGGGCACCGTGGACATGTACACCTACAGCTACTACATGACCAACTGCTACAGTGCTGACCCCGAGGTGGGCAAGGACGGTGGCAACATGGTTATGGGCGTTCCCAACCCGTATTTGAAGAAGAGCGACTGGGGCTGGGCAATTGATCCGGATGGTCTGCGCTGGAGCCTCAACGAGGTATGGGACCGCTACCAGCTGCCCATCATGGTGGTGGAGAACGGCTTTGGTGCCAACGACGAGCGCGCCGAGGACGGGAAGTTCCACGACGACTACCGCATCGACTACTTCCGCTCGCACATCCAGGCCATGAACGAGGCCATCGGTGATGGCGTGAACCTCATTGCCTACACCACGTGGGGCTGCATCGACATCGTCTCGGCCGGCACGGGCGAGATGAAGAAACGCTACGGCTACATATACGTTGACAAGGACAACGACGGCAACGGCGACCTGCACCGCGAGCCCAAGGACTCCTATTTCTGGTATCAGAAGGTCATCGCCAGCAACGGGGACGACCTGGACTAGGCCTTATACGAGCAAGTGACTGAGCAATGGGGACATACCTCTTTGAGGTGTGTCCCCATTGTCGGTCTGCTCACATGTGGCAAAAGGGGTCTGGCTCCAATCCGCCAGCCCCAATCCGCCACGTGGTGATCACGCCTGGTGGATCACCGCAAAGACGGCCACGAGTATTGCTGCCGTACCCGTTACGGGGTTCACCGCAACTCGGTTGATGAGGGCGTGACTCACCTCGCCTTTGCCGGTCTCTTCGTCCAGGGCGGCGGGCTTGCCGTCCTTGCCGCATTGGAACACGGCGTCGATGAACAGCGAGACCGCGCGTCCCTCGCGCTCGGGCAGACGAACGTCGTGTCCCTCGATGATTACGCCAAAGACGCGCTCCATGTACTCGCGGTAGGTCGTGTTGGAACGGGCCACATGCAGTTGCTGTCCGTCTGACTCAAGGATGGCCATGGGGATCGCGTCGAAGTAGCGACGATAGGTGCGATAGTCCTTGTTCCGTATCGCGGCGGAGTCATAGAGGTTGATGCGGCCGATCGTCGCATAATAGTCTGCCTCGTCCGGGTTCTCAAACCCAATGAGGGTGCCTTTGCGCTTGCGTTCGATGATCGTATCCATGGGAACCGGCTTGGTGAAGTAGTATCCCTGCAGCTTGCTGCAACCAATCTCGCGCAGGAAGTCAACCTGCTCCTGCGTCTCCACGCCCTCCGCCACGGTGTCTATACCAAGGCCCATCGCCATGCGCACGAGCTCGGTAAGGATGATCTTGCTTTCGCCGCCCTTCTCAAAACGCTGCAAAAAGCGCATGTCGAGCTTAATAAGGTTAAAGCGGATGTTTTGGAGAACGTCGAGCGAGGAATATCCGCTTCCAAAGTCGTCCATCCATACCTTAAACCCCATATTGCAAAAGCGCTCGATCTGCTCTTTCATAAAGATGAAGTCGCTTCCCACCACGCTCTCGGTAATCTCGATGGTGAGCTTGCCGCGGTCGATTCCCATGGCGTCCACGCGTCGACATACCTCGTCCACAAAGCCCTCTTGGTCAAAGTCGGTACGGGAGAGGTTGATCGATTGTGGTACCACATAGAGCTCGGCATCGGCCTGACGCTTCATCTTTTGCAAGACCTGGTCAAGTACGTGCAGGTCAAGCTTGTAGATGAGCTTGGCGCTTTCGAGGATAGGGATAAAGTCGGCGGGGGAGAGCAGGCCGAGCTCGGGATCGACCCAGCGGGCGAGCGCCTCCTCGTCGCTCACGCGGCTGTTTGCGGCGCGCACGATGGCCTGGTAGTACACCTGAATCCAGCCCTCCTTGATGGCCTGGTCCAGATGATCAACAATGTATTGCTGCAGCTCGGTCTGAGCGAGCATCTTGCTGTCAAAGTAACGATAGCTCGATACAAACGCTTCGGGATTGAGGTTGCAGGCGTACTTGGCACGGTCACACGCGGTGCCAACGTCGATGGTCTGGGTGCTGTTGAGGTAGATGCCCACGTGTATGGGCAGGCTCTTGCCATCGTTGATGTCCCGGCACTCGGCAAAGATCCGCCGGAGCTTGTCTTCCACGCCTGCGACGTCGGTGTAGACGGCAAAATGGTCTTGTCCCAGGCGGCTGCAGCACTCGAGGCCAAAGTGCGATGCAAGAACTCGGGCAACGGAGTAGATGAGCTTGTCGCCTTCCGCAAAGCCGTGCTTCTTGTTGAAGAACTTCATGCCGCTGAGGTTAAAGAACAACAGGGCCGGGCTCTTGCCCTCTGCAAGGAGCCGAATCCGGCCGTCCTCCGCGAGCTCAAAGAAATACGTCATGCGAGGCAGGCCCGTAAGGTGATCGTAGTTGCTTTGCTGATAAAGGCTCTCCTCGTGCAGCGCCCTGCTTAGGGACTCGTTGAGCTTGTACTCGCCTTCGCCTGTGGATGACAGGTACGGACCTTCGTCGGTGTACCATATGGTGGCGATTCTGTCGCCTGTGTTGGTGAGGGTGTGCTTTCCGTGCGCGTGGATGATGCGGTACTTTCCGTCGATCCGAATGCGATAGACGACGTCATAGGGCTCGTCGTGAAAGACAAAGCGGAGGATGGCTTCAGAAATGCGCGCCACGTCGTCGGGATGCGTGTTTTTGCTTCTGTCGCGATCCATGAGACTTTCCGCCTCTTTGCGATCAAGACCAAACAGCTCGCAAAGGCCGTCCGAGACGACCAGCACAACCACGCGGTTGTCTACGAGCTGGCATATGGCAAAGGGGATGCAGGAGCGCTCCATAACCAAGAGCTCTGCGTCGCTGAACCGGTGTTTCTTCATGACTGTCACCTCCGCACTTCCAGTTTCTCATAACTTTTGGTATATGCGACTCATAAAAAGCAAACTCGTTGGCATCTTTGTGACATCTTTGTGCGCGAGCTTCTTGTGGTAATGGGTCTGCGGCGTATTTCGTGGGTTTTATCCAAACAAAGATGGGACCCATGCGGGACAAATGGGGTTAATATGATACGTGGCATGTATTTACGAAAAACGGATAGGGGTGAATCGTGAAAGACCAAAAACAGAAGGACATAAAGAATGCCCAAAGGGCGGTGGATAGGGCATTCTCCACCGGAAAGGTGGACCGGGCCACCATAACACGCAGCGCCCAGCTAGACGCGGCAGAAGCCGTGGCAATGGTTGGCATCGCCATGGAGTCGGACGAGGAGGTGGACGAGGCGGCAAAACTGGCCATCATTGCGGCAAACATGGGTAACCGCGACAAGGCAAAGACCGCACGAGAGCGAGAGCGCGAGGCTCGCGGCAAGGCAAAGAAGGACCACAAGGCTGCAACCAAGTCTGCAAAGCGGGCGTACGAGGCCATCAAGTTTAGCGATCCCAACTCCCTGGGCTTTTTGCGCGTGGTTCAGGTTGGCTTTTTGCTAAACATTGCACTAACGCTGCTAGGACTGATTCTTACCTCGCGCGACACCATTGCATACAGTTCGGCAAACATAACCGACTGGATCATGGTTGTCCTGGAGGCTGTGGCGTTCTATTTCTTTGTCAATCGCTACAAGCTTGCCAAACCGCTGGTCATTGGCATGGCGGCGCTCGGCATTGTTATTAACGCCGTAACGGACTTGGTGTCTGGCACCTTTAGCATCTTGGGTCTTTTGACCGCAAGCATATTCTACATCTTCCTCATCGTGTATTTCTGCACCTCGGACAGGGTGCGCGTAACGTTGGTAAACGACCTGTCTTCCGACAAGGGCGCTCTGGACGACGACGATTTTGTGATCGACCGTCGTGGATGGCCGTTCTACCGCAACCTCATCATCTACTTCATGGTCTTCTCGGTGCTGGGTCATTGGATGGAGGCGGCGTTTTGCCAGCTCATTCGCCTGGGCATTGTTCAGGGCGACTATGACCCAAGCAACACCATGCTGTGGCGCGACTGGTTCTATCCGTATCCCATGCACGGAACCGCCGTGGTGCTGATTGCGGTCATTCTGTACCCGCTCTTTACGTTTATGAAGAAGAAGTTCGACAAGCGCTGGATGGCCTATGTGGTGAGCTTTTTGCTCAACATGGCAACCTGCACGCTCATCGAGTTCTGTGGCGGCCTTATGTTTAACGCCAACCTGCAAAACTGGAACTACTCCGATCTCCCGTTTAACTTTATGGGACAGGTCTGCCTGCAAAACGCCATAGGCTTTGGCATTGCCTCCTCCGTCATTGCGTGGTGGGTGTACCCCATGCTGGAGCGCGCTATTGCGCGCATTCGTCCCGCAACCATGAACATCGTCTGTATAATTGTTGCGGTGGCGGGCGGCATTCTGTTCTCACTCTACGCCATCAGTCCTCCGGATGGCATCGATCTGGGAGAGAACAGCCAGCAGCAAGAACAGCGAGAAGAGACGGTGGAAGCGGTGGTTCTTGCAGCTAACTACGCAGCTGCGAGGGCCGACATCGAGGACATCGAGAAGCAGCTTGCTGATTCCTCGCATCTTACCGAAGAAGAGAAGCAAAAGCTCCAAGAGCGCGTTGATGCCCTTAACTCCGAGCTTGATGCGTTTGAAGAATCCCTCATAGAGGCGGCGCAGAACGACCAGGCGGCCGAGTCGGAGTAAGACATACCTTTTGTTGACGCGGACAGTGGGGACGGGGACGTTTGTCCTGCAAAGGCGGGGCAAACGTCCCCGTCCCCACTGTCCGTCCGGAGGGCTTATTCCGCTTTCCGTATGGGGTGTCGCACGACGGTTTTGAGCTTGCTTGGGCTGGCCTTGCGCGGGTCGGAGAGGTAGATCTCGTGATGGCGGCGCTTGTCGTTGAAGTCGGGCACGAATCCCTGTGCAGCGGCGAACTCGTGCATGGCCGCAACCGTTGTGGGTTCGCTGTCGTAGGGGCCGACGTGCATGCACTGCGCGCAGAGGCCCTCGTGGAGCTCGATCATGCGCACGGGCGAGAAGTCGAGCTTCTTCTTTGCCGTAGCGGTTTCGATTGCCCAGGCAAAGTCGTCCGCAGTCACGAAGTCGGGCAGGCGGATGACCGAGTCCCAATGGAAGGCTGCCTTATTTGTATAGTCGACGCCCGCCACGCCTGGCTGCCACCAAAAGCCTTCCAGCGGCGGCACCACGTACTGGTAGAAGCCGTCAATCACGTGGTCTGTCTTGTAGCTCATCTTCAGCGTGTAGGCAATGCCGTACAGCAGGTTGAGCGCCTGGCTGTACGCGCCGCCCTCCTCGTTGGGGTCGCCCTCGCCCGAGACGGCGATAAAGCGCATGCGCGGCACCTCCACGATGGACGGCTTTGTCTTTGGCTGGTAGAGGTCGCGGTATTCCTTCTTGAAGTCAAATGCCATGGGGGTCCTTTCGCGCGCGGGTATGTGGCGCACATGATAGCAGATGGTGCGTGCCAGCGTGGGTAGTCCGGCTGCTCGCACGGGACGTACGAACGAAAGCGTTCCTTCGTCGTGTGGGTCTGTTGGGGCCATGAACAGCGGGTCGGTGGGGACGCATTTGCTGGGATTGAGACCAGTGGCAATCGGTTTGCCGGCTTTTTGGACTGTGGCGCAGCGTTTGCTGGGATTGAGGCCAGTGGCAATCGGTTTGCCGAGATGCGGACCAGTGACGCTGCGGTTGCGCCACAGGTCTCAATCCGAGCAAACGCCGCGCCACAGGTCTCAATCCGAGCAAACGCGCCCACGTCCCGCGCGATAGAAGCCGCCGCTCGCGTACGGTTTTGTGCTACGGACGACGCTCTTTGAGAGCAGGTACGTGGCGACAAGGTAGATCGCGTACACTCCGGCGATGGAGCCAGCGGCCACACCAATGAGTCCCGACGGGTCCACGCCCAGCTCCATGAAGAGCGTGGACGAGATCACGTTCACCGCGCAGGCGGTGTGGCATGCTGCCAAAGCGATGGGGGCGCAGAAGTACACCACCGTCTGGGTGCGCAACGAGCCAAAGATCTGGCACAGGTCGCAGCCAAGGTCCGAAAGACGGCGATACCGTTGCAAGCTGTCGGTCGTCTCGGATAGCTGCTGGATGGCAAGAACCGCAGCGGTGGCAACGAGCATGGTGAAGCCAATGTAGAGCGCGAGGAAGGTAATGACCATGCGCAGACCGCTCGCCTGCTCGGTCATGGCGAGTCCCGTATACACGTTTGAAAGCGGCCAGGCGTCCTTATGGAACTGGTCCTCTATGCTGTTTGTGAGTGGGGTGGAGCCCTCCGGCAGGGGAGAGGCTTCGGCCAGCGTCGCCGCCAAGTCTGCGTCGCCCTGCGCGCGGTCGCTTGGGTACGAAACGTTGAGGTAGCTTAGGTACGGAAACGCGCCTGCGCTTCGCAAGGAGTCCACGACCTCGTTGGGAACAACAATTATGAGTCCCACGTCGCTCATGGCGGAGGTGTCGAGTGGGACGCACTGCAGCTCGCCGTAGCCGTGAAGCGCCGTGCCTGCCACTTCGAGCGCCACGTTCTTATTGCTCATGGCGCGACCGAGCTCGTCAAAGCCAACGATGGTATTGTCAACCGCAAACTCGTCGCGTGCCAGCCGGACGCCTTTCTGGCCAATGAGCGAGCAGGTGGCGTTGTACTGGCTTTGGGAGACGACCTTTACCTCAGTCTGGCCAATGCGCGAAAGGGTATCGGCGTCCTGCATGCGAGCTGCGTTTGGGATCTGTTCCAGAATCTGCTGGAACGTGGCGTTGGCAATCCACAGGTCTACCTGCGCGCTTTCGCGCACGGCAGTGCTCCACGAGCTTGCGCGGCTTGCTAGGCACGCGGCCATGTTTCCGTCGTAGCGCGTGAACTCGTCCTGCCATTCGGGGTCGGTGTTATCGAAGAACGTGGAAGAGGCAACGATGGTCGCGTCGTAGCGGGTGGTCTGCTGGAGGTTTCCGGCAAAGAGCTCGAGCAAACCCATGCCAACGGAGGCCGTCGTGAGCGCAAAGAAGAGCAGCACGCATACCACGCCCATGCTCACGAACGCGGTGTTCACCTTGCTGGCAATCTGGCGCACCGTAAACATGCGAATGCCCTTGAGGTAGATGCCGCTGGCGTGGGTGAGCGCAAAGATAACGGCACCGCCCACGCTCCAGAAGAACAAAAACGTGCCTGCCAGCATAAGCGCCGTTGCCGCCCAGAAGTGCGCATCTATCATTTGCATGCCGTTGATGGCGAGCTGCCAGTATGCGAGCGCAAGAAGGACGACCGAGAACACGAAGCCTGCGATGCGCGCGGACATGTGTGCTATGCCGCCGCGCTCGTTTGCCTCGCGTGCCGAGAGCAGGGCAACCAGCTTGCAACGGCGAATGTACAATACGTCTACCAGCGCAGATAGGGCAAAGATGGCCGCAAAGCATAGCGCCGTGAGCGCAATGGCCTCGCCCGACACGATGAACCGGTACTTGCTCATGGTGGTGCCCATGAGCGCCGCTGTGGCAAACGAGAGGCCCTGCGATATGGCCACGCCTAGCGCGAGACCCGCCGCAAGCGACGCGAGGCCAACGAGCGCCGTCTCGCACAAAAGGATGCGGCTCACGCGTCCGGCGCTCATGCCAAGCAGCAGATACGTGCCAAACTCCCGACGCCGACGTCGAATGAGGAAGCGATTGGCGTACACCACCAGAAATCCCAGCACGCACACCACGACGCCCGAGAAGAGCCCGATGAGCATGGACAAAAGAGTGAGCATGCGTTCGCTGTCGGCAGAGAGCGCGTCAAAGAGTACCGACTGGCTGCGAACGGCGTTGAACGCATAAAACAGGGCGACGCCGAGCGCGACGGTGATGAAGTAGATGGCGTAGTCGCGGCCTGCGCGCCGCACGTTGCGAAAGGCCAGCCTAGCGAGCATCCAGATCACCGCCTAGGAATGCCATGACCTCCATGATGCGCTGGTAGTACTCGCTGCGGGCGGCGGTGGCGTGGCTGGCGTTTCCGCGGCCGAGCTCGTTGAACAGGCGCCCGTCGCGCAGGAACACGGTGCGCGTGGAGTACGATGCGGCGAAGGCGTCGTGGGTTACCATGAGGATGGTTGCCCCCATGTGCTCGTTCATGTGCTTCAGAACCTCGAGCAGCATGGCGGAGTTCTTTGAGTCAAGCGCGCCAGTGGGCTCGTCGG
>JAUMWL010000237.1 GCA_030529665.1 Coriobacteriales bacterium | reverse complement strand
CAAATAATCATTTACAACGCTTGACGCCATAGACTTGAAGGTTGATTAGTCCATATCGCTTTGGCAACGACCGCTACTTTGTGACACCCCACTAGCATAATCGCAAGCTGGTGGGCTGCCTTCATGCTAGCTGATCGCCCTCGAAAACGAAAGGTGGGACAGCACTGGCGGTGTGACCAATGGCAGCCAGGAAACGCAGCAAAGCCAGTCGCAGGTAGGGACACCCGACTTCGAGAAGTTGATCTCCGAGCGCGGCTTGCACGCTGGCGTCATAGGTCTTGGCGTTCACTCGCTCGGGTGTACGCAAACTGCACCACGTCTTTAATACGGGTACGGCGGCATAATGGCGAGGGCTCGTTTTCGGGAAAAGGTTCGTTCGAGACTTCTTGACATCTAAGAAAACATAGGAAAACGCCTCTGAGCCGATGTGGCCCAGAGACGCTATTGTGTTGAGGAAGAACTACTTCTTCAGTGCCAGTCCGTCCTTAAAGGCATCGCCAACACGCTCGGTGACTTTGTAATAGCCATGGGTGTATGGGTCGAATGCGATGGCATTTACCAGTGACATATCGATCTTGCCATCCACCATGACGCTTTCATCAGCAGTGACACTTACTACCTTGCCGATCACGCCGCAGCCATATTCATTGGACTGATACTCGATGAACTCGCATTCCAGGCAGATCGGGAATTCATTGATCACCGGCGCGTCGACGGTTTCTGCCTTGCAGGCTGTAAGGCCGCTGCGGTCGAATTTGTCCGGGGTCTTGTTGCCGGTCTCAACGCCAAAATAATCCGCTTCTACCAGATGAGCCGCATCAGCAACGCTCACGGTAAAAGCGCCCCTGGCCTTGATGTTCCTTACTGTCTTGTGGGATTCGGTGAGATTCAGCGCAACGGTGTCCCTTGCCTGCATGGTGCCCCATGCGGCGTTCATCACATTTACGCTGCCGTCCTCGTTGTAGGTGGCAACCATCAGGACCGGCATCGGGAAGATGCCTTCTGTGATTTTGAGCTTTTCTCTCATGACTGCTTCCTCTTTTCTGCAATTGGATTGACAGGAACAGATGTCCTGCCTATAACAATATCCAGCATCGGAAATAAAACAAGTACCAACATTTTGGTAAGTCTCTTATGGCGTTCTGGACCAGCTATGTGTCTTGGGCGAGGAAAACAAAGAATAGACAGGTTGCTGCAATCAAGCAGATGTCGAATAAAGAACACGAGAAGCACCGACACTGAACCCTATTGGGTTTTAGAGGCGCGTGACCCCAGCTACAGGGTCGGCTCATCGCCCTTTCTCTTTAGGAGGTGGCTTTATGCCGCAGAACAAGGTACAGGGCAGGGTGTACGGGCTCGTGATGAGCCTAACGATGACGTTTCTGATGGAGGTATGGGCGACCACCGTGCGGGCAGGTGTGCAACTTGAGCCGGGCGGCCTGTCGAACATCGGCTGGCCCGTGGTGGCACAGGCCGCGCGCGGCTTCCTGCCAACGGTGGCGGTCGTCATCCTGATCGCCGAGACGTACGGCACCAAGCTCGCGATGAGCATGGCGGGAAGGATATGCGACTTCCGGCACGACCCGCAGGCGCTATGCACGCTCGTTCGCGTGGGATGCAACACGCTCGTGATGTGCTCATCGGTGCTGCTGATGATGAACAAAGCCTGCCCAGGCCTAAACGACAATAGGGTGCGCAGGACCAGGCACAACAGCAGGGCCAAGAACAGCAGGAAACGCAACAAAGCCAGCAGGAAGTGACCGGAGGCAAACCCCCCGACCACGTGAAACAGATAGCCGAGCGCGATGAGAAGATCGCCTCCCCGGAGGCCCAGGTGGCCGAGGCGGCCAAGAACGCCGGGCAGCTGCGAGGCGAGATCGCGGGACTCACCGACGGCACCAAGAAGGAGGGCTAACCCATGCCTGGCAACAGCATCGCATTCGCACGCAACTACGCTACCGTAGTTGACGGGGTGTGCCAGAGGGCGTCCGTCTCGGGCGTGCTCAACTCCGGGTGCCTCATGGTCCGAGCAGCCACAACGCCAAGGAGGCCCTCATCCCAAAGATCTCCGTCACGGTCTTGGCGACTACATCCGAAACGTGGACTACAAGACCGGCGCCATCGCCCACACGTTCGAGGCCAAGACCTTCAGATTTCGTCCGAGTTCGGGAGAAATGTAAGGTCATCGGCTTGTCCTCCTGTACCTCTGAAGCCTGCTCGTGGGCTTGTTTGGTATTGTTCGTTCGATCAGGCCCGCTTCGAGCGCAGGGTTGAGGTAATGCTTCATATAGTTGTTCCTGTCTGCAAGCGACAACCTCGCCATGAGTTCCTTGAGGCTGAGCTCGTCGTCGCCAAGGGCCTTGAGCAATAGTCCGACTTGCTGGGTGACTTGCTGGGTGACTTGCACCTGCTGGGCAGCTTCTAGGGCGGCTCCTCGTTGCTGCCAGTCCAAGTGCAGGTAACGGTTCTTCAGCTCGTGACTGGTCCCGATGAGCTGGTTCTCCAGGAATCTCTCGAGGTAAGCGGTGGTAGGTGCGATACTCCTCGTCACATCCTCAAAGTTTGCTCGCGCCAAGGCGTTGCGGAAGTACCAGGAGTGGCTCCCAAACGGTTCGTTGTTGAGCTCGTATCCCATCGAGCGCAGATACTGAATGGTGAACACTGCCGTCGTGCGCGTGTTTCCCTCTCCAAAGGGGTGTATTTGCCATATGCCCGAAATAAACCGCGCAACATGGCGCACGACCTCGGGCCCGGACAGCCCCGCGTACGAGAACTCGCGCTCCTGAACGAAGTCGTAGCGCAGCGTGTCTTCGATGCTGTCGGCCGAGGCGTAGTAGACCGACCTGCCCTTGAGCACCCACTCCCTTTTCGTTATGTTGTAGGTACGGTACTTGCCCGCGCGCGGTAGGATCTGGTCAAACAGACGACGTGAATCGTTTGAAGCTGCACAGGAGAGAACGTGAAGGTGCGCTCACCCAGAATCTAAGCAATATGGCTGGAGACGATGTCCGCCTCTTCTTCTCCCTCTGCCACTTCGCGACCACCACGCTCCTCGTAGTAGCTGCGTATGCGACGTTGCGCCTCACCGATGTCGATGCGACCCTCGATGTGTTCCTTGGCCGTCTGGAACAGGTAGGACGAGGGCGTGAGCCCGTCGACAGCCTGCAGGCCGATAGCAACCTGCCAGTTGTCCGCTCGAGCGGCTTGGCCTGGCTCCCCTTCACGGATATAGCCGTCTAAATCGCCAAAGTCCCATTCTACATGCTTCCTCATGTAACCTTCTCCCTTAATGAGAGCAGCTTATCTCAACAGCAAGCATGCTGCTTGCAGCGCACCTCTGACT
>JAUMWL010000011.1:30672-34497 GCA_030529665.1 Coriobacteriales bacterium | reverse complement strand
TAACTCCCTCGCGCGCCTGTCCATGCACCACCATTATATCGCGTGCAAGGGGCCCCATGGGGTGCCGCGCGACGTGATGCCGCGAGCGCCGATGGGGCTGCGGTACCTGCCGTCATGTGGCCGCACAAGAAGTCGGATACCAGGGTGATACCGCCCAGATGGTTGATGACGCTCGCAAGGCAGCCTAGGCGCATATGAGTACTAGAGTCTCCCAGAGGGTGCCCTCGATGGCCTTCTTCTCGCCCGTCACGGCGATGAGGATCAGGGCAGAGGCGACGACAAAGGTAAACGGGCCGGTGTCCGGCTTGAATAGAAGTACGATGGGCTTTCCAAGAGCCTTTACCCGACTCAGAAACGTGGCGTCACAGAGCTGCTTGGTCAGACTATCTCGAACGTGAGCATCGACGTTCGGGTCCTCACCAAGCTCAGCGATTATTCGCGTTATAGCTCCACTAGCTGCCTCTATGGCGTCATCCATCTGGTTGATCATCCCGTATGCGATATGCTTTCCGCGTCTCGTGTAGGAGTCAAGGCCCGATAGGGCTTTCGAAAAATCTGATTCTTGCTGTGGTTCTTGCTGCGTGGAACCCTCCTCGGAAGTCTTTGCGTTTGGAATACGCATGCTGAGCAGTGGCATTCCTTACCGCACTACGGTGGAGAAGCGAAAAAAGACTTCCGGTTTTGACCTAAGACATATACAGCCTGCTTAAACCTTCCTTCCCCTGGTGGCAGATGTACCCGAGGGGCAGTTGGTATAAAGGAGGCTGCAAATAGGTGACCCGCGTTGTCTGGGCATGATACACGACGTTGGCAAACGCCACGCCAGTCGCGAGCAGGACCCGCTTGAAGTTGCCGCGCTTGGCTTGTCTGCGCCATGCGGTCCCCCATGCGATGGAGGACATTGCACGTCAGCGGACGACTATTAGCAGCCATATATTGTGAAAATCGATAGTTATGGCTGCAATTTCACCAAATACTGTACAATATTTAGCCATAAATAACTCTATCTGAAAAATGGAGTCCTCATGCAATTCATTGGACGCAAGGATGCCATCGACGAACTCGACCGCATCTGCGAACTGCCTCGTCCGCAGTTCGTGGTGGTATATGGTCGGCGCCGCGTGGGCAAGACATATTTGGTTCGCCAGTACTTCAAGAACGAGTTCGCTTTCTACGCTACGGGGGTCCTGGGCGGCAGCGGTCGTGACGAGTTGGCCGCATTCGGCAACAACCTCAGGCTGTATGGGGACGAAGGGAGAACGCCAAAAGACTGGTTCTCTGCATTTGCCGCGCTCGTTGGGCTGCTCGAGCGGGACGACGTGCGACGCGATCCCATAAGCGGCAAGCGCGTCGTCTTCATCGATGAGATGCCCTGGCTCGACACCCCTGGTTCGGACTTCTTGGCCGCGCTCGACTGGTTCTGGAACGCCTGGGGGTCCGCTCGGGATGACGTCCTCCTCATCGTTTGCGGCTCGGTGACTTCGTGGATCGTGGGGAAGCTCTTCAAAAACCGGGGAGGACTGCACAACAGGGTCACCGCGCGCATCCACTTGAAGCCGTTCACGCTTGGCGAGTGCGCGGCATACTTCCAAGAGAGCGGCTTTGCGTGGGGGGAGACTCAAATACTCGAGGTATATATGGTTTTTGGCGGAATACCCTACTACCTCGACCTTCTTAACCGTCGTGCTGGTTTGGCACAGAACATCGATAACCTTTGCTTCCGACGTGGGGGCCAGCTTGCCGACGAGTTTGACGAGCTGTATCGCTCCCTGTTCCGTCGTGCTGAGCGTCACCTCGCAATCGTCCGCGCACTCGCGGGCAAGAAGGTGGGGCTCGCGCGCGACGAGCTGCTCCGTGCAACAAGCACCGCTACCGGCGGAACGCTGAGCAAGGCATTGGAGGAGCTCGAACAGTGTGGCTTTATACGCAGCTACCGGCCATTTGGCAAGAAGTCACGCGGCACCCTCTACCAGCTCATAGACCCGTTCTCCCTGTTCTACCTGCAGTTCATGGACAAAGAGGCGTCAGAACACTTCTGGCGGGAAAACTACCAGAGTCCAAAGCTCAACGCTTGGCGCGGCTACGCCTTCGAACTCGTCTGCCTCATTCACATCGAGCAAATCCGACGTGCTCTGGGCATCTCGGTCATCTCGGCCAGCGTGTCATCGTGGCGCAGCAAAGAGACGAATCCTGGGACACAAATCGACCTCGTAATCGACCGCGCCGACCAAATTATTGACCTGTGCGAGATGAAGTGGTCCTCGTCTGAGTTCGTAATCAACAAGGACTACGACCAGAGGCTTCGCGAGCGGCGGGAGACATTCCTGCAAGAGACCGGGACGCGCAAGGGAGCACGCCTCGTGTTGGTTACGCCTCATGGAGTGCGTCGCAATGCATACTGGAACACCATACAGGCACAGGTCACGGCCGGCGACCTCTTTGCGGACGCCGTAGGGTGAGCGCAGCAGTGGCGCTGCGTTTGCTGGCCTGGCACACCGTTTCCAGGAAAGGGTGTGCCGTTTTCGTTAGCTCCAAGCGGCGCTCGATCTCCCCGATGCGCGCGTCGTCGTCCGTGTCACAATAAGCGCGAATGAACGTGTTCCACACGCGGCTCATCTGCTCGGGGTCCAGCGAGGTGTACCGCCTCAGAGCCTGGGGGTTCTGCTGCATCACGAGCATGATCTGGGCAGATAAGGCCAGGTCAATGAGGGGGTCTCCCATGGAGGCGTCGCCCATGTCGATGAGCACCAGTTCGCCATCGTCGGTAACCATGATGTTTGCGGTGTGGAAGTCCCCGTGGATGAACTTGTTTCCCGAGGGGATGGCGTCTATGGCGGCCCTCATCTTTGCGATCGTCTCCGCAGGGCACATGCCGCTTCGCTCGGCGATGCTCACCCACATGTGCATTACCTGCCGCGCGTCGGGCAGCTCGCCCTCCTCGAACTCAGTGGTGTGGAGCGTCCTGAGCAGGGCCGCCATGCGCGTAGCGTACTCCTCCAGGCGTTCGGGTTGGCTCTGGAAAACCTGGCTCAGCGTGCGGGCTCGGACCATCTCGTAGATGATGCCGTAGCTGTCGCCCACGCGCACGAGCTCGAAAGAGATGGCCGATGGGATGCCCCGAACGAACACCTTGCGGGAGACCTCGCGCTCGCGCAGGATCTTCTTCGAACTCGCCCGCGTTGTTGGAGTCGATGCGGCCCGTGAGCGGTATGATGAGCTTCTTGGTTTCTTGGTCAAACTGCATGCATTTCTCCCTCCGCGATGTCAAAAGGGGTTTAGCCCCATTGCTTGCTGGCCCATATGTTGCGAGTGGCTCCCACCAAGAGGGGATGCTTAGTCGCTCAGGTACTCCACCGCCTGCAGGGACAGCTGAGCAAAGCGACGGATGCTCTCCTCTTTATAGACGTCTTTGGAGTAATTGATCACCAGCCTCACGTGGTCGTCACCGGTGTTGTCGAGGACGTTCACGCCAATAACCCCGCCAATCTCTGCATGGCACGCAATGTCGGGGGTTTGCAGGGCAAGTTGGCCCAACTTGCTTGGCGCGAGGATGTCCTTTTGATAGATGAACCTCATCATGGGCGACACGTCCCCCACCTTTTGCTGGAGGAACGAGTACTCGGTGTGTGTCATGCCAAACTCCACTTGTTCCGCAACCTGCGAAAGCAAGTGCTGCGGCGACGTGTTGTGCGACACGTCCAAGAGGGCGGGAAGGGGTGCCACCAAAAAACCTGCGGCAGCCATCCTATCCGCATCACCGCGATCGGCATAGGCCCACGTTACGACTGACTTTGCCGAGTCGTTGAACCAACACTCGGCCAAGGC
>JAUMWL010000011.1:0-30572 GCA_030529665.1 Coriobacteriales bacterium | reverse complement strand
AAGAGTCGCCGCCACACGCAAAGAAGTCGTCCTCGGCGCCCATTCTGTCCACCTGCAGCACGCGGGCCATCGCTTCGCACAGGATCTTCTCTGCCTCGGTGCGAGGCTCGGCGTACGGCTGGACGAAGCCCTTTGCCATCACCTCGTCGAGCCCCGTGAGCCTCTTTATACACCGCATATGCCGCTTGGTGCGGCTGCGTCTCTTCGTGGCCGGCCAGAGGGGCGACTTCGGTCACGATCTTGTTGAACAGCTCCTCGTCTATGGTAAGGCAGCTTTGCACGTCGTCTTGTATGAGGGCGACCCGCTCTGCTGGGTACCCCCTTCTCTATGAGGACGTAGGCAGCGCCTGCCTTGCCCACTCCCAGCATGCAGCTAAAGAAGTGGACGCCCTTTGGCATGATGATGGTAACGAACTGCTCGCTCCCAATGCCGTGGTCCTTGAGGTAGCGGTATACCTAGCAGGCCTCCTCCTCCATCTGCTGGTAGGTTATGCTCTGCGTGCCGTCATCAAACGCGATCCTCTGTGGGTATTGAGCGGCGACTTCCTCCACTCGCCGGACAAAGCGCTTCATGGTTTGCCCCTCTCTATTTCTTAAGCTCGACCTTGGCACCAAGCTGGGCTAGCAGCCGTGCCAAGCCACCGGCATAATCTGCGGACGAGTCCTGCTGGAATACAAAGAAGGACTGCGTGTTGCCATAGGCGGCGAGGTAGACGGCCAAGGGGTAGCTGCCATACATGGGCCCGCAGCAAAGGACCCGTTTCGCCTGAGGCTCATAGTAGCCTTTTCCAACATTGGAGACCAGCATCGTGCGCCTATACAGGCTTCCCAACAAAGGATCGGGCCTTCTTCCTTGTATGAACTCGCGAATGTTAAACAGCTGCCAGTCTATGCCTTCGGTCGTGAGCTGGCTCGCAAGTTGCCTTACGACGTTTTCCGTCTGACGCGCCTCGAGGCCTGGGTCTTCCACCCACAGCCGACGCGCAACGTGAGGGTCGATGGACATGCACGCCTGCGGAAGGCTAAAGTTGCGCAGGGCATCCGGCCTTCCCAGCAGCTGCCGCGTGTTTACGGGAGACCTGCTGGATATGGGCAGCGCGTTATTGGGATAAAGGCGGCTCACGACGCTTGCTAGGAGCACGAAGGCAACCGCGCACTTAAGGCCTCCCACAAGCACGAGCGGCCACTCGAGCCCCCTTACGTTCTGCGTAAGGTCGTTGCAGATGCGCTCATAGTCACGCGCGTCTACCTCCACCACATGGCACGTCTCGGCATCTGAGGACGGCAACGCGAGGCAAGGGCCCACCTTATCGTATGCGCGAGGCCTGGGAAAGTCGCCCGCCTGCAAGGCCATAAGCGCGTCGGCATCGCCGTCGTAAGCGATTCTTCCAGTGTCGTCATGCTTAAAGGGGTCCTTGTACTCAACGTTGTCCACAAGGCAGAAGTAGTGGTACAGCAGCAGCTACATAAACTGGTTGAGGCCGTATCCATCCGTTAGGGCATGCGAGACCCCCGTAACGATTCGGCTCCCCTCTGCCTGCACAAAGACGAGGTCCCTGCCAAAGGAGGGAGTTCCCAAGGGCAAGACCTCACACCTGCAATGGTGCGATGCAAATTCCAGCACACCGTTGCGCATTACGAGGGTCTGCTCGTAATACGGACAGGCAATGAGGACCATCCGCCACGCCAGCGACAAGAGCTTCGTGTTTACCGGCTCGGCCAAGTCCACAAAGGTCCTTACATAGATTCCCTTTTTAAGATGCGGGACAAAGGGTATGCCCGACACGTTTGCGCTTGGGTTTGTCAGGTTCCTCGTCATGATTTGGTGTACATACTTCCTTCTACCCGTTAAGCCCACTCTGGATTTGGCCCACGTCCACGAACTCGTAGTTGGTGCCGCGGTTGAGGGCGTAGGTAACCGCGCCGCAGCTCACGTTGGCCAGCAGCGCCTGACACTTGGTGAGTCCCTCCAGCACCGCGATGTAGTCGAGCGTCCTGGCGTACGGGTTCGACCGGTCGCGTGCGAAGATCTCCAGCAGGAGCTTCTCGTCGTTCTCCTCGCGCCCGTAGTCAATGCGCTCCTGGTCTACGTAGATGAGCTTGTCTGCCAGCTCGCTCTTGAGGAAGAGGTCCAGGTAGGACGCATCCTCGGTGCACAGGTACACGTGGTCGAAGTTGCCCTCGCGTACGTACTCGGCCGCCTTGGCCAGCGTCTCCTCGGCCGTTAGGCCGTGCGGGACGTAGTTGGCCACCCTGGCCGCGTTGTAGTCGGTGCCGCGCACCACCACGGCGAGCACGCGGCCCGCCTCGGCCGGGAACACCTTGCCCAGCACGGCATCGGTGTGGGTGCGCACCGCCTCGTTGTACTGCAGGTCGTCGCCGTAGTTCAGCTCGGCCCGCTGGTTGGAGAAGACGAACTCCGTGAAGCGCGGGTTCATGTTGAGGTTGGAGCTCTGGTCCAGCACCACGTGCTGGGAGTTGTACACCTCGGCCAGGGTGTGGTCGGACAGCTGCTCGAAGAACATGGACCACACGTCCTCGCCCGACGTGCCGGCGAACTGGTTGGGGTCGCCCGCGATGCCCAGGTCCACCACGGGGATGAAGTCGGGGCGCAGGGCGCGGATCATCTGCTTGGTGCCAATGACGTTGTTTATGAGCGCCGTGAGGCCGTTCTCCTTGACCGGCTGCTTTATGAGGTAGAAGGTCTTGTTTGGGTTGAGGGGGCCGTAGTAGAACTCGCGCCTTACCCAATAGAGGCTCGTCATCACTAGGTAGCTGGGGACGTCGTTGGTAAAGACGCCCTGCACGTTCCAGCGAATCTCGGGGTGTACGCGCAGCGTGCGTAGGTCCTTGAGCTCGGGCCGTGCTGCAAAGAGCGCCTCCTCCGACTCCGCAACTAGCACCCCGTCGCCCTCGCCAAAGAAGAGCCTGGCGTTTTTGTCTAGGAACGCAATCGTGGCGCTCGGGTTGTGCCTGCGGATAATACGTGCCGTGTGGTAGCTATACTCCTCAAGCTCGCTGTAGACAAAGAGCGCAAAGCGGTCCACGTAGGAGTAGTCCAGGCCCTCGTCGTCTGCGGAGTACTCCCAAAAGTTGGAGAGGTGCATCTGCACCATGGGGTTGGCCTCGGCGTCTTCCCAGTTCACTGGTTTGTTCTTTTGGAACCCCAGGCAGCAGGCGACTTTGTCGCCGTTGTAGACGACCACCTTGTGGTGGCGGATGTCTTTGTTTCGGTGGAAGAAGTCCCTCGCCGTTATGAAGACATCCTCGCCGAGGTTTGTGTACTTTCGCACCAGCTTTGGTGTCTCGCTTGGGGGATAGACGGAAATCATGGTTGCTCCTAACGTCGGTCTGGCAACCCGCGTGACACGGGGCCCCTCCGTGTACCTTACCTCTTTTTGACGTGGTGCACCACGTCAATCGCGAAGCCGGTGGTTCTCGTCCCCGCCCTCTTTTGCTTGTGCGGCTGGCCAGGCCCGCCGTCGCAACGGAGAAGCCCGTATGCATGATACGCGATACTTGCGGGGGCGGTGTGGGTCGCGCGCCCGGCTGTGTGCTGGAGGCGTGTTAGCCGGTCCCGGCCCCCAAACCTCCGTTTGGACGCGCGCAAGGGGACGTGCGCGCAGAAGCGGAGGTTTTAGGGGTGAAACCCCGGCCCAAACCTCCGTTTGAACGCGCAACGGCGTTCGTGCGCGCAAAAGCGGAGGTTGCGCCGACGACGCCCGCGCCGACGACGACGCGACGCCCGCCCCGGCGACCCCGCCGCCTGCACCAACGCCCCACCGCCCTCCCATGCTGGACAGCGGGGAAGAACTTGCCTGTGGCCATGAACGTCGGTGGGGAGCACATAGTGGGTTATGTAACGGGTGCCATCTATTCACGGGGCTCTCGGAGCGGACTATGCCTTTTTGTGTGTAGAATTGTGGGAGCAAAAGCCCACATAAAAGGAGTAGGCGTGAAGTACTCAAAGCTGCACAAGGCAATCGCCATCATCGTCTCGGCGCACCTCGTGTTGAGCCTCGTTCCGGCAGAAGGTCTGGCGAGCGAGTTGGAACGCGTCGATGCCGCCGCGCAGGCACAGGAGGCCACAGAGACCGCGGGAGACGAAAAAACGGTCGAGGGGTTGGCTTCGGGTGAGCAAGCCACCTCGGACTCCGTAACGGACTCGCCAGCGCCTAAGGAGCCGGAACAAGATCCGGCAGCCACCCAGAGTCCCACCTACCCCGCCTTTGCGCGAGAGGCCACCATTGGCGAGGCAAGGATTCTTGCAAAAGCCGACGAGGGGGTGTTTCCGCAGAAGTCGGACCTTGTTGTGCGTGAGGTCACAGAAGAACGACTCGAGTCCGCGCAAAAGGCCGTGCGCGAGGCCAGGGAGGCAGAGCAGGACGCTGGGGAAGCCGAGCGCGAGGTAAGCGCATCCCACGCCTACGAGGTTCGCGTTGAGGCTGCAGACAGCTCCGAGCTTGAGCCCAAAGATAACCACGAAGTCGAGCTTGCGTTCCTCCTGCCCGAAGCGGCCAACAAGACCCTAAGGGCTCGGGTGTACCAGCTTACCGACGAGCCCGACGAGCGGGAGGAGCAGGGGAGCCGAACCGTTGCCACCATGCTTGAGGTCACGCAGGACTGGGAGGCGGGAACGGTAACGGTAAAGACCAACAAGCTCACGTACTACGTGGTGGAGTTCGTCAAGGAAGACCAGCAAGAGGTGCTGGAGGCCGGCGACGCGTCTCCGCCTGCGGATGTCCAAGAAGAAGAGAAAGGGCAGATTGCAGAAGCGGACAAGCCCCAAGATGGGTTAGCAGCCAACGACGCCTCGCAAAACGCCCCTGCACAGGGGGAAGGCGACTCCTCGTCCAAGGCATCGGGTGACGCCGCCAATGCGGACTCCACCGTTACGGAGCCCACCACTACGGACCCCGCTGTTACAAACTCCACCACTACGGACCCCGCGGAGCCTGCTCCCGCCCCCCCCGATACAGCCCCCCCCCATCCACCCCCCCGCGACCCAAAAGCCGCCCCCCCCCCTACCCACCGATCCAGCCCCCATCGACCCTAACGCCGCCTCCACGCATACCGAGGTAACGGCCAAGTCCCAGACCCAGAACATCGTGGGTGAGGTGTTTGCCAACGCGGCAAATGACGCCGTGGAGGCCGCCAACGACCCCGAGGCGGCCGCTGCGGCCGAGGCTGAGCGAGAGGCCCTGCTTGCGGAATACCCCACCGAGTCACACACGGAGTCCTACTACGACGACTCATTGCGCCTGCGCAACCTCTATAGTACCGACGGCGCGGACCTGGGCTACCTCGTGTACCGCGACAGCTTTTATATGGTGTCGCAGGAGCAGGCCGCAGCCCACGTCGTGACATACTCGGAGGACGGGCTTACGGCCTATGTGACCCCTGCCATCGACCCGGCGATGTTGGCGGGCAAGACCGGCATCGTGCTTTTGCGCGAGGACGTGGGGGCAGACGTAGTGCTCGTGTTTGCCGAGGGTCAGACGCCCACGCTCGAGGGAAACACCTTGGTAGTGCCGCTTGAGCCCACCCAAAGCATTGCCCTCAACCAACTGTTCAGCGATGGCCACATAGGCTACTCGGCCTCGGCAGGCACCATGCGCGGTGCCGGGCCCCTCATGCGCGCGATGAGCGCCAACAACGTCCTGTCCACACAGAGCACCACCGACGCCCAGAGCGAATCAAGCCTGTTTAGTGTCCTGGTCCAGCAAAATGACACGGCAGCCAGTCCGGCCGGGCAGCTGCGCGGAGCCGACTACACGCCTACCTTCCACCTCAACCCTAGCGGCACCAACTGGAAGGCCACCATCGACTACTCAAGCATCTCCTTCGACGACGTTGGTGCGAGCTTCGACGTGGACATCTGGGACCTCAAGTTCGACCTCGTGGTAAGCTTGGCACTCGGCTTCGACTTTGACGTTACCTCCACGGGATCGTCAGGCGGCAGGGAGCGCAAGGAGGTCATCGGCCTTGGTGTGTCCCTGGGACTCTTTTCCCTCAACTACGCAACCATCTTTGAGGCCGAGTTTGACGGCACGCCGGTCCACGCCAAGGGTCGGATGCGACCCAGCATGGACATGCACTGGAACCCGCTCTTCGGCGTGTCGATTCGCGACTTCAAGACGCCCATCACCCTAAAGACCCTCGAGCTCACGAATCCCAACCGTGACTGCAACAAGGACGTAACGTGCTACTTGGGCACGGGCTTCACCATCAACCAGAGCTTCCTGAGCCTAGACGTAGACCTGTGGCTGTTCGAAATCCACATTGGCCCGCTCGCGTCGCTCAACCAGCTCTCTGGAGGCGGGACCACCTACACGGTTCGGCTCGAGAAGGACACGTACGACCCAAGCACGTTTAGCAGGACGGAGGACTCCGTGCACACCTGTGCCGAGACGGGCAAGGCAGGGTGTTACCACATACACGCGCGCGAGGTCTCGGACTGGAACTGGAATGCCAAGCTCGACCTCTATTTCAAGAGCTGGACGTGGAACCTCAAGGATGAACACAAGGAGCTGGGCGAAAAGGACTACTATAACTCGCTCACCCACGGCTCGGGGATCGTTGAGGGATACTGTCCTCACCTGCTGTACCGCGTTCCGCTAAGGGTGTGGCAAAACATGGAGATGAGCACGCCGGTACCGGGCATGGACGTCTCTGTGCACAACATGCCTGCCGGTCTTACGGACGCGGAGCTGTCGCTTGCGGCCGCCAAGAGCGACGCGAACGGCGCGGCAACGATCTATCTTCCCTACAAGTGGGGATACTATACCTATATGGCAAGCGGCAATATCGACGACGTAACCGTAACGGGCACGAACACCGATTGGATAAAGCGCGGCGCGAACGATACGGTGCATATTGTCGTGAACTCCCAGGACAAGGTCTCGGCGCGTGCGAGCATCACTTGGCATGCAGACGCGAGCGGCCTGGACATGCCCGCAATGGAAAACGTACAGCTCCAGAGTAGGCTGGGAGGTTCGGGCGAATGGCAGAAGCGGTACAACTTTGAGCTGTGGCGCCAAGGAGGCTGGGAGTGGCAGATCGACAACCTCCCCAAATATGGCTTCGCCGACGGCAAGGCGACGCTGTACGAGTACCGCATCCGCGTGGTGGACGGGGATCAGGACTGGGCCCCGGTCGTGCCCGACCAGAAGGGCGAGCCCTACGTCATTCACATCGTGGGCTCCTTTGGCAACGCGGCGGGCTATACCGAGACCACGCATAACCAGAAATGTTTGGTGGACTATGCTCAGAAGGTGGAGGGCAACGTCTTTGTCACCACCATTACCGAGACGCCGGTGCTCACCATCGACTTAACCAAGCAGTGGCGCCTCTTGGACGCCAGCAAGCAGGCAAACGCCGTTTACCTTGCACTCCAGCAGCGTCCGGAGGCTGGCTGGGCCGACATGGCCGCCGCACGGGGCGTTAAGGACGCATGGGTCACGACGCGCAACCCGGTGGAGGGTACGACGAGCGACCTGCGCGACCTAATGACGGGAGGAATACTCAGCACCTCCGACGACATCTCGAGCATACAGGACGTCCCGCTCGCTGTGGGCAGGGTGGATGCGTCCAACAATTGGACCACGACCTTTACGGTGCCCCAGTACCAGTCCGGCGTGAAGCTGCGCTACGAGGCGGCCGAGCTCGACACGTCGGCCGTGCAGGGCCTTTTGGCCAACGTCTACGACCTCGACGCGCGGGTGCGGGTCGCGCCATTTGGGAGCTACACATCCGTTCCCGGCGAGGCCTTCAGGAAGGACGACTACTTCAACCTTGCTGCCAACGTGACCAACCTAGACAAGATCCAAGGTGCCATTGGGGGCACGGTACGTTGGGAGGCGTGGTCCATCAACGAGTTCCACCCTCCCGCGTGGGTCAAGATTCACATTAGGAAGAACGGTGCCGAGATTGAACAGTCGCCGGTTACGCTCAACGCGTCGGACTATTCCGGTACGGCCGAGTGGGTCTGGACGATTGCGGACGTGGAGATGGACCCCGATGCCACATATACGGTGACCGAGGAGTTCCCCAGTGAAGCCGACAAGCTCAATTGGATTCCCCAGACGCAGGGCCTCAACGTGTACAACAATCGCGGTGACTACCAGTCGGTGCAGTGCCGCATACGGGCCATCTTTGAGAACGGTGCCAATCCCGGCACGGACACACTCAACGTCACGCTCAAGAACACCGATAACGGCTCCATCGTCAAGAGCGCAAGCCTCTACCGGGCGAACACTTGGGGCTGGCAGGATCACTTGGGAAACCGGGACCAGGTGCGCGATGCCGACGGATACCGGTTGGAGGCGCCGGAGGTCGCAGGCTGCGTGCGGGTCTATCGCGATCCAATCGTGACGTACGACATGGGAAACGTCACCTACACCTACACGGTCTACTACGCCCGGCAAGAGTCGATGACGATTGACGTCTCGACCATCTGGGCAAATACGGATTCCACGACAGCCTATCCGGACACCGTAAGCGCGGACGTGTACCGCGACAGCGAGGTGATCAAGCACGTCACGCTAACCAGGAACGCGGCTGGGCAATGGAGTACGGACTCCATCACGCAGGATGGCGCAGGCCAAGCCCTCACCCGCGTATCTAGCACGGGCCACCACTACCTGTATACCGTGCGGCAGACGTCTGCCGCCGAGGGCTTTACCTCGGAGGTCATACAGACGGACGAGGGGGAGAACAGGGTCGACTTCAAGCTAAAGAACACCTGGGTGGGTCCGGACCACGTAAGCGTGGCAGGCACCGTGACGTGGGTGGGGGACGAGGGCAACACGGACCTCCGGCCACAGACGGTGCGCCTCTCGGTCGTTAACGGCAACGAGGAGTACGTAAAGACCATTGTGGTGCCGGTGAGCGGCGACGGTCGCTTTGAAGCCAAGTACCTACCCGCAAGGGACGAGAAGGGCAGGACGCTCGCCTATAGTGTGGTGCAGAGTCATGTGCCGTACTACACTACGACTTACGCTCCGCCCTCCTACAAAGAGGACACCCACACGTGGGCTACAAACGTGACCAACACCCTTACGGGCCTCTTTCCCCTCACTATAAAGAAGACGATACAGGGCGTTTGCGAGAACGAGGAGGCCTACACGTTTGAGGTTACGAAGTACGACGAGAAGCCCGACGAGAAGTCCGCGGTGCTTACCCCCACCGTCACCATCACGGGTGCTCACGAGGCGCAGGCCAAGCTGCTTATGGAAGAGGACGGCCTGTATCTCTTCTCTGTAATCGAGAGGAAGGGCACGAACAGCGAATGCGTCTATGACAAGTCCCGAAAGGTCGTGCTCGTCGCCCGGGTGCCCGACGACAACGGCAAGCCCACCTACAAGAGTTGGGTGGGCGAGGCTGACAAGGACACCCCGACGTTTGGCAGCGATGACTCAAACGATCTTGAGGGGACGCCCGAGCAACAGATCTTTTTGAGCTATCTGCAAAACCAGCAGTCGAGCACGGCGGAGTTCATCAACAAGTACCCTGGCATCACTGTAGAGAAGACGTGGGACATAGACCTAGAGAAGCGGGACCGACCCAATTCCATCCAGGCTGTGGTGCAGAAGAAGAACGACCAGGGCAAGTGGGAAAACGTCAAGCTGGTGGAGCTAAACGAGGACAACAACTGGCGTGTAAACGTCCCGCTTGCTGCGGGGAACACCAGTACGGACGAGTTCCGCGTGCGCGAGCTCAAGGAGGAGACCGCGCTGCAGGAGCTGCTGGGCAAGGCGCGCGAGCTTGTGAAGCAGGGCGATGGCAAGTATCAGGAGTTCTTGGACTCCCTCAAGGCGAGCGCCTACTGGCAGTACCTGCCAGACGAATTCAAGAACAGCGCCAACCAGAGCCTCGATGCGCTAAAGAGCGCACTCGGCGCCACCTCTCTTCAGGACCTCTACAACAAGCTTCTGGACAAGATTGGCCTTGCCGGCGCCCAGAACCGCATTGTCTACGACAAGGGCGACTCCGACAAGCCCAGCGGCGAGGACGCAAAGACCAACGAGGTCACCTACCATGTGGACGCCTACGAGTCGGTGGTCTTGGGCGGTACAGAACAGGCCCACGTTACCAAGTACCAGGTGGGCTACAAAATGTCAAAGGAGGGGGAGCACACGTCCGTCTCCATCACAAACAAGGCCATCGTGGAAATAGACGTCATAAAGCGCTGGATACACCCTGGCGTGGACGAGAAGGACATGCCCGACTCCGCGTGGATCGTGCTTATGTGCAAGCCCAAGGAAGGCGCGCTGGAGAACGGCAAGAACTTGGCCAGCGCCGCAGGCGTGGACCTAGGCGGCGTGCTGGACTACGAGTTCCCCGTAATCAATCCCATCAAGGGTGGACAAGACCCGCTCACCATTTTGGGCAAGCTCGCGCTCGGCTTGGACCTGAGCTTTATTGGCAAGTTGGCAAAGGCCCTCTTTGGCATAAAGATCCCCGAGCTGGCCATACAAAAGGTGACCGCGGATGGCAACTGGCGTTATGCGTTTGTGGACAGCAAGTACAGTGCGGGCATCCCCATGGAGTACAAGGGCGCCGAGCTCAGTAGCGAGATCATCCGGCAGATCGTGAAGTACCTCACCAACGGTACGGTCAACTCGCCCGTGTCGTACAACCCGTTTGACGGCTACATATCCATTCCCACCAAGGCCATCCGCACCCTTGCGGGAATCGAGGATCCCGAGGACTTTATTGACCTCAGCGGCCTTAAGGACAAGGCGCTAAACAAGGCCAAGTCCCTCACGATGGACGACCTACAGAACTTTGGGCCGTCCACGCTGCTCGACGACTGGCACTACATGGCCAACGTGATCAACATCAAGGTGGACTGGGACGATGACGACGAGCCGGATGACGACTACACCGACGACCTGCACGGCAAGAAGACTTGGGATGACCAGAACGACAAGTTTGGCCTGCGACCCGCCACGCTCAAGGTGTATCTGCTCGCCAACGGCACGCGCGTAAAGGACGACGACGGAAAGGACGTGTACGCCGAAACGTCCGCCACCGGTGCCTGGCGCTACACCTTTGCGGGCCGGCCCAAGAACGACGAGGACGGCAACGTCATCACCTACACCATGGAGGAAGAGGCCGTGCCGGGCTACACGGGCACCCAGAGCGGCTACGACTTTACCAACAAGTTGGAGATGGTGGACCTCTCGTTTACCAAGCGCTGGAGCGATGACAACGACCGCGATGGCAAGCGGCCGGACAGCATAGAGGTTCGCCTGCTGGCCGACGGCACAGAGATAGACCGACACACCGTGACGGCGGCAGATGACTGGACGTGGAAGATCGGGGAGCGGCCCAAGTGCAACAAGACCGGAAAGGAAGTCGCCTATACGGTGGAGGAGACGTCTGTCCCCACAGACTACACGTCACAACAGGGAGAGGGCCAGAGCACCAAGCCCACGGTGCTCAACACGCACACGCCGAGCACGATGGACGTCTCCGTCACAAAGGTGTGGGACGACGACAACGACCGCGATGGCCTGCGGCCCCAGAGCATTACCCTACACCTCTTGGGTAACGGTAAAGGCGTGCAGGACGTCTCGCTTACGTCGGGCGTCACGAGCACGAGCTTCGACGACGTATACGAGTACGAGGGCGGCAAGAAGATCAAGTACACCCTTACCGAGGATGCTGTGGAGGGCTACACCACCACCGTTACGGGCAACGCCGCGGACGGGTTTGTGGTCACCAACAAGCACGTTTCCGCAAAGGTGAGCATCGCGGGCACCAAGGCGTGGGACGACGACAACGACCGCGACCGCAAGCGGCCGGACTCCGTAACCGTGCGCCTGCTCGCAAACGGCACGGAGGTGGACAGCACGACGGTAAGCGGCCCCGACTGGTCCTTCTCGTTTGCCAATAAACCCAAGAACGAGCGCGGAAAGGAGATCACCTACACGGTAACCGAGGACGCCGTGGACGGCTACACAACCTCGATTTCCGGCAACGCGGCCTCGGGCTTTACCATTACGAACACGCACAAGATTGAGACCGTAAAGCTGCGCATTGGCAAGCGCTGGGAGGACGACGACAACCGTGACGGGTTGCGCCCGGATCGCATTACGCTGCAGCTCAGGAACGGGGCGGACGGCCCGGTGCTTCAGTCGTACTCGGTCACGGCCAGCCACGACTGGAACGGGACCTTTGTGCTGCCCAAGAACGAGGAGGGGCAAGAGATCGACTACGCGCTGGACGAGGAGACAGTGCCGACGGGCTACGAGAAGAGCATCCAGAAGTTCACGGGCACCACGAGCTACAAGCAGATGCAGGTCACCAACACCCACGTGCCCGCAAAGGTCACAATCTTGGGAACCAAGGTGTGGGACGACGACGAAAACCGCGACGGCATACGGCCCACTTCCGTGACCGTGCACCTGCTCGCCAACGGCACGGAGGTGGACAGCGCGACGGTGAGCGGCCCCGACTGGTCCTTCTCGTTTGCCAATAAACCCAAGTACGAGCGCGGCAAGGAGATTGCCTACACCGTGGCCGAGGATGCCGTGGACGACTACACGACCTCGATCTCTGGCAGCGCGGCGAGCGGCTTTACCATCACCAACACGCACAAGATTGAGACCGTAGAGTTGCGCATTGGCAAGCACTGGGTGGATGACGACAACCGCGACGGTAAGCGCCCGGAGCGCATTACGCTGCAGCTGAGGAATGGGGAGGACGGCCCGGTGGTGCAGTCCTACTCGGTGACGACCAGCCAAGACTGGATGGGCTCCTTCGTGCTGCCCAAGAACGAGAATGGGCAGGCCATCGTCTACACGCTGGACGAGGAGGAAGTACCAGGGTACACAAAGAAGGTCGAAGCCCCCTCGTATATCATGGGCCATCGGTATCTGCAGGTCACCAACACCCGCGTGCCCCAGAAGACCACGGTGTCGGTCAACAAGGTGTGGAACGATGCCAACAACCAGGACAACGAGCGACCAACTTCCGTTACCGTGCGCCTGCTTGCAAACGGCTCTCCAGCCGTTAAGAACGTCACTGCCGATGGCTCTTCGCAGGTGGTTGGTCCGCTCACGCTCTCGGGCAACGATTGGAGCGGCCAGTTTACCGACCTGCCCGTCTACAGCAAGGGCAAAGAGATTACATACTCGGTGGTGGAGGACGCGGTGGAGCTCTACACCACCTCCGTCACGCGCAACTCCGAAACGGACTTTACCGTTACCAACTCCTACACGCCACAGAAGACGCAGGTAAACGTGTACAAGGTGTGGGACGATTGGGACGACCGCGAGCGCGTGCGGCCCGAATCCGTTACGGTGCACCTGCTCGCCGATGGCAATGACACAGAAAAGACGCTCACGCTGAGCGAGAGCAACGCTTGGACGGGAACGTTTGACAACCTGGACAAGAACAAGAACCAAGGCCAAGAGATTATCTACACCGTAACCGAGGACGAGGTCGCGCAGTACACCACGAGCATAAAGAGCGGCAAGGAGCTGTTTGGCTCCGACGACCTAAAGAACACCTTTGTCGTCATCAACTCGCACGAGACGACTGACGTGCACATACATGGCACAAAGACTTGGGTGGACGATGGCGACCGCGACGGCCTGCGGCCGGACAGCGTAAAGGTGTGGCTGCTCTCTGACGGCATGCCCATAATGTGGCAGATGGCGTCGGGGGACACTGACGAGTGGACGTACGACTTTGGCACGTGGCCCAAGGTCCGCGACGGCAAGGAGGTCGTCTACACCGTGCGCGAGGACGTGCCGGACGGCGACGGGGAGAGCTTTGAGGACGATCCCATCGAGGGCTACGCCACCAGCTATGCACCTCTTAAGGTCTCGGACGACGACTACACGCTCAACATCACCAACACGCACGATCCCCAGAAGACGCAGGTAAAGGTGTACAAGGTGTGGGACGACTGGGGCGACCGCGAGCGCGTACGGCCCACCTCCGCAACGGTGCGCCTGCTCGCCGACAGCGAGGCCACGGGCAAGTCGGTTACGCTGAGCGAGGAGAATGCCTGGGCGGGGACGTTTGACAGCCTCTACAAATACAGGGACCATGGGCAAGAGATCGCCTACTCCGTGACCGAGGACGAGGTGGACCAGTACACCGTGCGGGTGCAGAGCGTTGCCAGCCTGTTCGGCGCGTTTGCGCAGCCTGCTTCGGACGAGTCGGACGTGCTCAAGAACACCTTTATCGTTACCAACACACACGAGACGACCGACGTCCTTATCCAAGGCACCAAGCACTGGGACGACGGCGACGATCGCGACGGCCTGCGGCCCAACGCCGTAAAGGTGTGGCTGCTCTCCGACGGCATGCCCATAATGTGGCAGATCGTGTCGGGAGACACTGACGACTGGACGTACGACTTTGGCGCATGGCCCAAGGTCCGCGACGGCAAGGAGGTCGTCTACACCGTGCGCGAGGACGTGCCGGACGGCGACGGGGAGAGCTTTGAGGACGACCCCATCCTGGGCTACGCCACCAGCTACGAACCCCTCTTGGTTACCACGGATGACCAGACGTCCCAGATTACCTACACGCTCAACGTCACCAACACCCACGAGCCCCAGAAGACGCAGGTAAAGGTGTACAAGCTGTGGAACGACGACAACGACCGCGATGGCAAGCGGCCCGCAAACGTAACGGTGAGCCTAGCAGGGGGCGGCTACCCAACGCTCTTCCAGAAGTCCCTCACCCTTAACGTGGGCAACTTCTGGCAGGGGACCTTCGATGGACTGTACAAGTACCAGAACCACGGAGAACGCATCAACTACACCGTGGTGGAGACCCAGCTCCCGTCTGCCTTGGGATACGAGGTGCCAACGTGCCATTACCTCATGGAAGAGACGGGCATCTTTGCCTTTGTTACCAACACGCGCGAGCCGGAGGAGGTGACGATTCGCGGCACAAAGACCTGGAACGATGGCGACGACGAGGATGAGTCCAGGCCGGGCACAATCCGAGTTTGGCTTGTCTCCGACGGCACGCGCATTGCCCGCCAGGAGGTGAGCGCGGACACGGACTGGCAGTGGGAGTTTGCGCACTTCCCCCGATACCGCAACGGCAAGGAGATTGCATACACCGTTGAGGAGGATGGCTTCCCGGGCTACAAGCCCACCTATTCCGAACCTATTTATGACGAGGGCCTTCACGCGTGGACCTGCAACATTACCAATGAGCACACGCCAGGCATGAAGTACCTCAACGTCGACCTTATTTGGGACGACGAGAACAACCAGGACGGCCGGAGGCCCGACTCGCTCGATGTGCGGCTGTACGCGGATGGCGAGGACACGGGCAAGACGCTCACGCTGAGCGATGACAACGACTGGCACGGCGTCTTTGACGAGCTCTCGCGCTGGCGCAGCACGTCGTCTTCTGGCACGAGGGAGAAGATCGAGTACAGCGTAAAGACGGTGTACGAGCCCATGAGCAACTACGACCAGTACTACGAGGAGTGGACGTTTGGCAGCACGGACGTTGGCTACGTGATCTATGCCTACCACGAGCCGGAGCGGCTCACGGTGCAGGGGCACAAGTTCTGGGACGACGGCAACGACCTTGACGGTGTGCGGCCGGAGTCCGTGGAGATAGCGCTCGTGGCCAATGGCTCCGAGGTGGACCAGCGCACAGTGACGGCGGAGACCTTGGACGAGACTGGCGGCTGGGGATGGCTGTTCTCGGAGATTCCGGCGTACTCGGCGGGCAAGCTGATCGACTATACCGTGGAAGAGCGGCCAGTTGAGGGCTACAAGACCACAACGGTCCAGCCCACGGAAGGTTGGTACGAGATTACCAACACGCGCGTGACCAACGTGGACGTGCGCAAGGTGTGGGACGACGCCGACGATGCTGACGGCCTGCGGCCAAAGTCCGTTACGGTACGGCTGCTCGCAGACGGCGAGGACACGGGCGACTCGCTTGTGCTGAGCGATGAGAATGGCTGGAAGGGGACCTTTGAGGACGTCGGCAAGTACAAGGGCGAGGATGAGGTCGTCTATGCCGTGGCGGAGGATGCCGTAGAGGGGTACACGACATCCGTGACGGGCGATGCCAAGGAAGGGTTTGTTGTTACCAACACCCACGTGCCCGACCCCAAGCCCTACCCGAAGCCGGATCCTGACCCGGACCCCGTGACGCACGTGATAACCTACAAGCTCAACGGCGGGACCTTCCAGGGCTCTTCCAACGACATTAGGGAGACCTACCCACACGGCACGGTCATCTCCATTCACGCGAAGCCCGTGCGCAAGGGCTACACGTTCACCTTCTGGAAGGGCTCATCGTACCAGCCGGGCGACAGCTACACCGTGGTTGAGGACCACACGTTTGTAGCCCAGTGGAAGAAGGATTCGTCACCAAAACCGAACCCCGACCCTGGCCCGGATCCCAAACCGAATCCGAATCCTAATCCGCAGCCGAACACGAATCCCAAACCGAACCCGCTTGCCTATACTGCCGATAGAACCTATCCGTCGGAGCTATGGATTCTGGCCGCCTGTCTTGGCCTCTATCTCATCGCCCTGGCCCGCAGACGTCGCCGTACGTGACGAATAGCCGTCGGAGGCGGCGCTTTTCACATCGTGAACCGAATGCCCGGTGCCTGCGCGCCTCGAGGTGTGCTGTGATCGCGACCAGTGTGGCTCGTCCACCCACACAGCTCGCAATCACAGCACACAAGGTCGGGCGACACCCACACAGCTCGCCAAGACAGCACGTTCGGTCCGGCCTTCTCAAAGCGCACGTGCTTTGCGAAGACAAGTGTTATAGTCGATGGCAGCGAGCGTTGCAGGTCTATCGAGCGGAGGGTTGCCATGAAACATGGGGCATCATCAAAGAACTATTGGCATGGTTTGTTGGCGGTGGTTCTCGCGGCCCTGCTTGCGCTGGCAGCCTGCGCGCCGGGCTCAGACGCGGCCTCGACCTCGGACGCGGTCTCGACGGAAGGCGCCGGCACCTTGGAGACCATCAAGGCCGCCGACGTGCTTAGGGTGGGGACGGCAGGCGACTACCAGCCAATGAGCTACCTGGACCCGGACACGGGCACCTACGTTGGGTTCGACGCCGAGCTCGCGCAGGACCTGGCGAAATCCCTTGGCGTGGAGGTCGAATGGGTAAAGACCTCCTGGCCCACCCTCATGGACGACACGCTCGCCGGCGAGTTCGACGTGGCCATCTGCGGGATCACCGTAACCGACGAGCGCAAAGAGCAGGCGCTCATGTCAAACGGCTACCTCGAGAACGGCAAGACGGTGCTCTGCCGCGCCGAGGACGCGGACAAGTACACCTCGCTCGAGGCCATAAACAAGCCCGAGGTCCGCGTGATGGAGAACCCCGGCGGCCTCAACGAGAAGTTCGCGCGCGAGAACCTGCCCGACGCTACTCTCATAATCCACGACGTGAACCAGGAGATTCCGGGCCTCGTGGCCGAGGGCGAGGCGGACGTCATGATCACCGAGGTCATGGAGGCCGGCTACTACGTGGGGCAGGACTCCCGCCTGGCCGCGCCGCTTATCTACGAGCCCTTTACACACGGGCAGCTGGGCGTGCTCATACCCAAGGGGTCAGACGACCTGCTCGCCTACGTTAACGAGTTCTTGGAAACGGAGCAGTCCAGCGGCCGCATAGACGAGCTGGCCGACGAGTACATCTACCGATACGTGGACGAGGAGCTGGACCAGGCTGCATGACGAATAGCTAACAAACGGCTACGACCCTTTGTCACCCATGTGCCAAAAGGCTGCGGGCACCAGCTTTTGATGTAGGAGAACCGCAATGCCCGCTCGCCACGGCATCGCTTTTGCAATGCGTCAGCGTATGTGAGAACAGCATGGCTTCGATCCCCGTCTCCTTCGCTCTAAAGAAGAAATAGCAACAGGCCATGACGTATTTGACGTAAACCGTTCACGCCGTACGTGATGAGAAACACAGACGTAGCGTATGGGGCCAAGCAATGGGGATACTCCCCTTTGCTTGGTTGCCCTATACTGGTCTCGATCGTGGAAATGGGGTGACACGGGCACATACACCAATCCCGGTAACGAAGCATTCGCCGCCATCCGGCGCAGCGGCTACGGCACGTCCAAGATCCAGTAGAGAAGGAGCCAACCATGCGCACAGAAAATCGCGGGGGCACAGCCGGACGAATCCTGGCGTTTGCGCTTGCCGTTACGGCCGCCCTTGTCTTCGGCGCACCCGTGCTTGCGACGCCCCTTGCGCAGGTGGCCCTCGCGCAAGGGGACGCCGCGACCGCGCAGCAGCCGTTTGCCTACAAGCACAATCCCATCTACAACCCCAAGGCGATGGAGGACATAATTCAGAACCCCGACGCCGTGTATGGCTTCTCGCCCAACCCCGACTCGGGGAGCCTCAAGGAGTACGCCACCTACGACTGGACGGATCCCGAGGTGGTGGCGCAGGCGCACCAGAACCGTCGCGTCTACCTGGAGCAGGACCAGCAAATATATGACCTCGTAACGCAGATGGAGGCCGAGGGAGCCACCACGGAGGAGGTCGCGCGTGCCGCAAGTGCCAAGCGCAACCAGATTCGCATAGATTCATATAAGGACGACCCCGAGGGTCTGGCCAAGCTTAAGGCGCGCAATCTGGAGAAGTACGGCAACGAGGACGGCCCCACGCCGGAGTGGCTCTTTGACAAGTACGGCTCCTGGGAGCTCGTTCTGGACAACTGCTTCAACACCAATTCGGGCATGGACGCCTGCTGTGGCTTCTATGACGACAACTGGGAGAAGTACATCCACTTTGGTCAGATTCCCCTGTGCGTGGTGAGCTTTGACGCAGCGGGCCATGGCGAGGCGCCTGCGAATCAGAGCGTGTACGCGGGAGAGACGGCGACGAAGCCGGAGGATCTTGTTGCTGAGGGGTGGACCTTTGGGGGCTGGGTTGTTAAGGGTACCGAAGAGCCGTTTGACTTTGCGCAGCCAATCGCTGCCGATGTTGTGCTCGTTGCCACGTGGACCAAGGACCCCGAGCCCGTGCCTGGCAAGGTGGAGATGGATGTAAACGTTGAGGATGGCCTGCCAGTCGTTGGTGCAGCGGTGGGAATAGAAGCGGCGGACCTGCTCTCTGCGGACGAGCTTGAGCGTGTGCGAGCGGGCGAGGATGCGCACGTGTGGCTGGACGTGAGGGCTGCGGACGTGTCTGACAAGACCGAGGCGCGCATGCTCGAGGCTGCTGGCGACAAGATCGGGGCTGATGCCAAGCTGGCGTTTTGCGTGGACGTTAGCCTTCGCAAGCGCTTATCGGCAGACGACGCGGACACAATGGTGACAGAGCTTGACCAAGAAGTGAGCGTGGAACTCGTGCTTGGCGATGAATGGATTCCGTTGGATGCGGCGAACCGTGACTGGTATGTTGTCTGCGAGCATGACGGGGAGGTTGCGATAATTCCCGCAGAGTTTGACGCGGAGTCCAAGACCGTTGCATTCCTGGTTGACCGGTTCTCTATCTTTGGCGTGTGCTACGATGCGGTAAAGGGCGAGTCGCCATCGAGCGACGTGCCTACGAGCAGCACACCCGCAAGTGGGGCGCCTGTGAGCAGTGTGCCTGCGAGCAGTGCACCCACAAGGACCACGACTGTTGGCAGCACGTCGGCTGCGGCGGCCCCGGTTGCGCGCACGCTCGCCGCAACGGGCGATGCCTCAATCTGTGCGTTGCCGCTTGCCCTCGTGGCAGCGGCTTGCCTGTGTGCAGCCAAATACGCGCGGGGAGCAGGGCAATAGCCAAGCAATGGGGAGTATCCCCTTTGCTTGGTTTACGGGACCACGAGCTGGGCGAAGGTCTCCGGCAGGGCTTGGAAAGGGGGAGCAGTGCACAAGCCTTCTCAGATGACGGTGTTTGACGCCTTGTACGGCATCGCCGCAAGGGATGGTCGCGAAGAGGCGCTCTTTGGGCGCAGCATAGAGCTGGCGCGTCCTGCCTACCAAAAGGCCCTTATCGGCGACGGTTACCCCAGTGCCTACCTTGAGTTTCCCCTGTTGGGCGAGCCGAGGTTCGACCTCTTGTGCGTGCACGGCCATGTGAGGCCGGGTGCTACGTTTGAGCCCGGTGCGGGGTTTGGCTACCAAGCCATGTTTGACTGGTTTTCTGGCGCGGGTGTCGCGGACGACGTGAGTTGCGGGATTGAGCTGGACTGTGGGGACGGGGAGACCGAGCGCGCGAGCGTTTATCTCCAGCAACGCATACACGCGGAACTCGTGGCGCCGTTCTTGGAGTCCATTGGGGAGGGGGCTCGCGCGTGGAGCTATGAGGCCGTGTGCTCTCGCATGCCAACGGGCTTGCCTCCTGCCTACGTGGGGCTCTTTCCCGGGCGGCCCGGAAGCCCGCTGCGCATTGGAGGCTACCTGTCCGACTCCGCGCGGCGGGCGTGCGCAAACAGCCCCAGGGAGCTGGCGCGCGCTTTTGACGCCATTGGCTTCTGTGCCTACGACGGCCCCATGCTCGGACGGTGCGCGGAGTTTATGGGCGAGGCACCTTCGGTGGACTTTCAGTTTGACATTATGGCCGATGGTTCCCTGGGCGGCACCTTTGGCCTCTCGCTCTCGTTTAACGAGACGAGGCCTCGCGAGGCGCACGCATGCATGGAGGTGGGCTACGGCGCGGACTTGATGAGCACGCTTGAGGACTGGGGTCTTGCCGATGATCGCTGGAAGCTCATCGCGGATGCCGCGTTCGCCCGCCACGTTGGGTTTGAGCGGGAGAATGGCGGCGAGGGCAGGCTCGCGCTCTGCGTGCTCTTTAACTATGCCAAGATAAAGTTTACCGACTGCAATCCGCAGCCCGCCAAGTTCTACCTCGTCTTGCAGGCGAGCGAGCTGAGTGGATGAGCGGGCCGCGGACGGCGCGCCGTGTCTGAGCGTGCTGTGATTGCGACCAGTGTGGCCGCGCTCGCCCTGGCCGTGCTGTCTTTTTGAGCTGTGTGGCCGATTGACCCACACAGCTCACAAATCCAGCACACCAAGCTGCGATTGACCCACACAGCTCGCAAATCCAGCACGTCCCGCCCCGCTCCGCCCACACAGCTCGCAATCACAGCACGCCTAGGTATTATCGCCGCCAAAAACGACCACGGCGGCACCGACAAATCGCCAACGGAGCGCAAGCCCCAGCGACCAATCCCAACGACAGGCCCCCAAACACCCAAACATACCCCACGGCAACGGTTGACATATCAATTAGCATTGTCTAACCTTAGCAAAGTTAGATAATGCTAACTAGGAAAGGTGGCCGCATGCCGTTAACACTCCTGCAAGCGGGACAGAGCAGCATCATCACCCGCATTGGCGGCAAGCCCGAGGTGCGCCAGTTTTTGGAAGGGCTGGGGTTCGTGGTGGGCACGCCCGTTACCGTTATCAGCCAGATTGACGGCAACGTTATCTGTGCCATACGCAACGCGCGCGTGGCGGTTAGCAAGCAGATGGCAAGCAAGATCTTTGTTTAGCACGTGCTTGCCGAGCAAAGGGGAACATCCCCATTACCCAAAGTGATAGGAAGGAGAGACTTAATGACACTCAAGGACGCAAAGGTGGGCCAAACCGTAAAGGTGCTCAAGCTCGTGGGCGCCGGTCCCGTAAAGCGCCGCATCATGGACATGGGCATTACCAAGGGACAGACGATTCATGTGCGCAAGGTCGCGCCGCTAGGTGACCCCATGGAAGTAACGGTGCGCGGGTACGAGCTCTCGGTTCGCAAGGCCGATGCCCAAATGATCGAGGTAGAGCCGGCAGGGGAGGTTGCATAGCATGGCAAACATCACCATCGCCCTCGCAGGCAACCCTAACTGCGGCAAGACCACGCTCTTCAACGCGCTCACGGGCTCCAACCAATACGTTGGCAACTGGCCAGGAGTTACCGTGGAAGAGAAGCATGGCAAGCTACGCGGGCACAGCGACGTAACCATTGCCGACCTGCCGGGCATCTACTCGCTCTCGCCCTACACGCTAGAGGAGGTTGTCGCACGCGACTACCTTACCGACCAGCGCCCCGACGCCATCATCAACATCGTGGATGGCACCAACTTGGAGCGTAACCTCTACCTCACCACACAGCTTGTGGAGCTCGGCATCCCCGTGCTTGTGGCCGTAAACATGATGGACGTTATACAAAAGAGCGGCGACGTGATTGACCTCGCGGCACTGGCCAAGGCGCTCGACTGCAAGGTCGTGGCAATCTCGGCGCTCAAGGGCACGGGTGTAAAGGAAGCATCCGAGGAAGCCGTGGCGCTCGCGCGCGCCGCAGTTCGGCCCATCCCCCAGCATCGCTTTGCGGGCAGCGTGGAACACGCCATCGCGCACATAGAGGAGGTTACGGTCCACGACCTGCCCGAGGAGCAACAGCGCTGGTATGCCATAAAGCTCTTCGAGCGCGACGAAAAGGTACAGGCAAAGCTGAGCCTCTCGCCTCAGACGCTTGACCACATCGAGAACGACATCAAGGCCTGCGAGACCGAGCTCGACGACGATGCCGAGTCCATCATCACCTCCCAGCGCTACGACTACATCACCTCGATCATCGGCGGCTGCTTGCGTCGTGCCAACGCGGGCGAGCTCACCACCTCAGACAAAATCGACAAGATCGTGACCAACCGCATCTTGGCCATCCCCATCTTTGTCCTTATCATGTTCTGCGTCTACGCCCTGGCCATGGGCGACCCGATTGGCGATGGCGGCATCTCCATCGGCACCTACCTCACCGACTGGACCAACGACGTCCTTGGCGCGGAATGGCTCGTGGAGGGGTCGCGCTCGCTCATGCAAAGCATCGGCGCGAGCTCCACGGTAACCGGCCTTGTGGCAGACGGCATCGCCAACGGTGTTGGTGCCGTGCTCGGATTCGTTCCCCAAATGCTGGTGCTGTTCCTCATGCTCGCAATCCTTGAGGACTGCGGTTACATGGCGCGCATCGCATTTATTATGGACCGCATCTTCCGTCGCTTTGGCCTCTCGGGAAAGAGCTTCATTCCAATGCTCGTGGGAACGGGCTGCGGCGTGCCGGGCGTCATGGCCTCGCGCACCATCGAGAACGAGCGCGATCGCCGCATGACCATCACCACCACCTGTTTTATTCCCTGCGGTGCCAAGATGCCCATAATCGGCCTCATTGCCGGCGCGCTCTTTGCAGGTAGCACGTGGGTTGCCACCTCGGCATACTTTATTGGCGTGGCAGCCATAATCATTTCGGGCGTCATGCTAAAGAAGACAAAGATGTTCGCGGGCGACCCGGCGCCGTTTGTTATGGAGCTGCCCGCCTATCATGTTCCCTCGGTTACCAACGTGCTGCGCAGCACGTGGGAGCGCGGCTGGTCGTTTATAAAGAAGGCAGGCACCATCATTCTCATCTCGTCGGTGATTATTTGGGGTCTCTCGAGCTTTGGCGTGGTAAACGGCACCTTTGGCATGGTAGACGACCTGTACGAGGACCAAACGGTCGTGACCGACGAATACCTTGAGGCCGTGGCATCCCGCATGGGCGTTTCGGTGGACGAGGTGAGCCCCATGGACGACTCCATCCTCTCGGCCTTTGGCAATACGTTTGCTCCAATCTTTGCACCGCTGGGATTTGGCAGCTGGAAGCCTGCCGTGGCAACCGTTACGGGCCTTGTGGCCAAGGAGGAGGTCGTCTCCACCTTTGCTGTTCTCTACAACGCCGACACCGAGTCCGACGACTGGGATGACGAGGGATCGCCCATCTGGGCAAATGTCCAGGCCGACTTTGAGGCCTTTAGTGGCGGACACGGCCAGCTCGCAGCCTTTGCCTTTATGATCTTCAACCTGCTGTGCGCGCCGTGCTTCGCGGCCATGGGAGCCATAAAGCGCGAGATGAACAACGGCAAGTGGACGGCATTCGCCATTGGCTACATGTGCGCGTTTGCCTATGGCGCGGGACTGGTGGTGTACCAGCTGGGCATCGCGGTCGCAGGTGCGATGAACCCCGTAGGTATGATTGCCGCTGTGGGCATCTTGGGCTTTGTGGGTTATATGCTGTTTGTAAAGAAGTACCAGGAGGCCGATCGCCTGCTCGTAGAGTAGGTTTCAGAGCGTGCGGCTTTTGGCCGAAAGGGGCTTGGCCCCTTTCGGCTAAAATGGCGGATTGGGGCCAGGCGCCTTTTTGCCAAACGCGTGCTCGATTGGAGGAACCATGGCGGACGTGATTGTTATTGGCATACTTGTGTGCGTGCTGGCGCTCGTCATACGCGGCATGTTGCGTGGCAGCGTGCGAACCTGCTCGGGAGAGTGCGGGTCGTGCGGTCAGGTCTGCTCGACGCCGCGACTCAAGCTTACGCCCGAACAGGAGGCCCAGCTGGCCGAGCTCGACAAGAAGAGTGGGGTGCGTCCGTGATCAAAACGATTCTTGGCATCGAGGGCATGGCCTGCTCCATGTGCGAGGCGCACGTAAACGATGCCATCCGCAAGAACTTTGTGGTCAAGCGCGTAAAGAGCAGTCGTCGCAAAAAGACCTGCGTGGTCGTCTCAGAAGAGCCGCTGGATAAGGACCGCGTGCGTGCCGTGCTAGCCGAGCTTGGCTATGACCTCGTGTCGATTTCTTAACGCGTAGAGCGAAACAGCGCCGGGTGAGATGGCCCATGAGAGGCCAGCCCCCCAGCATCGTCCTGGCATGTGGCACTTGCGCTACAGCACGTCCACGATCTCGGCGGTGTAGGCCAGATGCGCACCTTCTGCATACAAGTTGTTGCGGCCCAAAAAGCGGTCGAGCACCTCGGGCGGCACTTGCGTGAGGTCGATTTGGTGCGTGTAGAGCTTGCGGCAGACAAAGGTGGTCGTGGCTTCCTCAAAGGTAATGCCATGCTCTATGACCTTGGGCGTAAGGGAGGTAAGAGCGACCTTGTTGCCATCGCGTCCAGATTTGGCGCCAAGAAGGGCGAGGTCGCGCTTGTGTTCATGTCCAAAGAGCTGCACCGTAAAGTAGTCGTTCTCCAGCATGAATCGATGCGTGTAGCGACGTGGGTGCACATACACCGTAATGGTAGGCGTGCTCCACAGGGTGCCCGTCTCGCCCCAACCAATGGTCATGGTGTTCCAGTCGTCCTTGGTTCCGGCCGTCACTAGCGCCCAGTCGTCGTGGATAGCTGAAACAAAGGCGAGCTGCGCCGCCTCAATCTGTTTGGTTGGCTTGTTGAACATGCCGCATCCCTTCTTTGCGTGCGGCGGGTCGCTGCCCGACGCTTGGCCTGCCCACCATTGTAATCTATGTGCTCTTGGCGAGTGCCATCCGAGGGGCCTGCCAGCGGGCTATTCCGCAGTTGGCGATGTATACCAGGGGCAAAAGGGGTGAGTTGAGAAAGGTGGCCTCTTTTGACTCGCCACCTTTTGATCCGCGCACGTTAACTTGCGCTATTGGGCTAGTTTGGGTGGGTTTGTGCCGCGTTTTTGGCCAGGCGTGGGTGTGGTCGGTCTCGCGCCTAAGAAATAGTGGTAAATTCCGAAATAAAAGTTGAAAAAAGGCCAGTTGAGGCAGATTAATCGTTACTAAATAAACCACTGCATAAAATAGCTAGTGGTAAATTTAGGAGCACCCATTCATAAAACCGCAGGAAAATAAGTTAACTAAATCTAAATTTACCACTAATTCCTCGGCCCTTCCTTTGACGGCTTGCACCATAGATGTGGGCTTTGGCGCGACCATCTTGTCAAACGCTATTATTGAGGGGTATGCCCATGCCGCGGAGTCGGCGGGGCCATCACAAGCGGAGGAGGGGCAGATGACGCAGGGCATTCTATCGCGACGAGAGCTTGGCAGGCTGCTTGCTGGTGCATGCACGTGTGGCGCCGCCAGCTTGGTTGCGGGATGCGGTGTGTCTGGGCCGCTGGCGAATCCAGGCGCGGATCCAACGGCGGAGCCCACCACAAAGTCCACCTCCAAGGCAGCCTCTTACGACCAAATCTCCACCACCCTCTTTGCATTTGACACGGTAGTGACCATAACGGCCTCATGTGGCCAAGAGACCCTCGACGTCCTTGCCCAAAGGTGCCAGTACTTTGAGTCGATTTTCTCTAGAACCATCGCCACGAGCGACATTGGGCGTATAAACACCGCCGCTGGTGCGTCGGTGCAGGTGGCGGCAGAGACAATCGACATCCTTGATAAGGCACTTGCGTATTGCGCGGAATCGGGCGGGATGTTTGACATAACCATTGGCGCGGTGTCGTCGCTCTGGGACTTTCACGAGGGAGTGGTGCCAGCAGACGAGGCCCTGAACGAAGCCGCGCACCACGTGGACTACACCAAGGTGCAATTGGATGGCAACACGGTTACGTTGCAGGACCCCGCTGCCAAGCTGGACCTGGGCGGCATCGCCAAGGGATACATTGCCGACGACCTGTGCCGCATGCTTGCCGAGGCGGGTTGCACGAGTGGATTCGTAAACCTTGGCGGCAACGTTAAGACCCTAGGCACGAAGCCCGACGGCAGCCCGTGGCACGTGGGCATACAGGACCCAAACGACAAGACAGGCAAGGTGGTCGCGGCGGTGTATTCGCAGGGCACCTCCGTGGTGACCAGCGGGCTGTATGAGCGACAGTTTAGCAAGGACGGCAAAACGTACTGGCACATCCTTGACCCAAGGACGGGGCGGCCGGTGCAGACCGATCTTGTAAGCGCGACCATTGTCTCGGAGGCCTCCATAGACGGCGATGGCTACACCAAGCCGCTGTTTATGATGGGACACGATGCTGCGCTTGAGTGGATAAACGCGCACGACGGCATAGAAGGCCTCGTGGTGAGCGCGGACGGCACCATAACCCAGTCTGACGGCTGCAACGCCAGCCTGTTGTAAGTGGCGCCAAAACGTGCCGCCCCCGTAGCGCAAAAGGCGGCTAACGGCTGCCGTAGAGCTGGGCGATCATGCGGGGAAACGTGTCTCTTAGCAGTCCTTTGGCGTCCTTTTTGCCGCGGAGCTGCGCGGAGCTTTGCTGTATGGTTGCGGCAAACAAGGGCACAAACTCCAAGGCGGTCTTGAGGGCGAGCATAAATCCGGCGGTGCGTAAGCCCAGCAGCCTCAAAGGGCTTAAGAGCCAGTCGATGGCGCCAACCAACTCGTCTATGCTCGTAAGATACATAACGGACAAGCTCGCCGCAGTGAGCGATAGCAGCCGGACCATCATGGTGCCCGTGGCCACGAGGGCTTCTTGGGTAATGCGCACAGGGCCAAGCGTGGCCAAGACGACGCCGGCTTGGTTGCTCGCCACCTGCGCCACAAAGGTGATGACCAGCATGAATGCCAGCGGTCTGAGCGCGAGCGCCACGTCTTGCATGCGAACGCGTCCCGCCACGCAGGCAATAATCGAACACGCAAGCGCAAGACCGAGCGCGGGCGCCGACGTGGCTCGCAGGGTCAGCACGCAAAACACCAAGAAGCCAATGAGCAGCACCCGTGCGTTTGCGCTCTTGTCTCCAGCTGCCGGCCCCCTCTGGGGTAGCGCGTTGGGAGCGTCGGCCTCGTCGGCTGGCTTGTCTGGAATCTGCACGCATGCAGCCATGCTCTGCCCGTCTTTGAGCAATTCCACGGTGCGCGCCGCCACCATGCCACACAGACCTCCGGTAACACAGCCCGCAACAAGGAGCACCGGTGCGCTGTACCACACAAGGGGGGTTCCCAAAAGCAGCGTGGCAACCACGAGCTGCCCCACCTCGTGAGCCATGGCGCCCACCACGGATGTCATGGCCAGTTGCATGCTTCGAATCTGCGAAAGTGGTGCCATGATCGCAAAAGCCAGCAACGTACCCACCGCCGAGTAGGCCATCATTATGGGCGAGCCAAATAGGAGCCCCGAAGCCAGCACCTTAATGACCGCGATGCCAAACGCCCCGCTGAGGTCGTGTTGCGCCAGGGCAATAAGGATCGCAATGTTTGCGAGGCCCAACTTAACGCCCGGAATGGGGATGGGAACAAAAGTCTCCAGGTACCCCAGAATAATTGCGAGTGCCGCCAGCATGCCCACTTGTGTCCAGCGGCGCGTCTCGTCGGGGGTCAGGACGTTGTCACCATCGTCATTATCGCCGCTATTCGCGATCGTTGCGCGACAGTCTTTCACGTGACCCCCTTTGCAAAACGGCCTCCTGTTTGGTTAGCCCAGTCTAACATAATGTGACGATACGCAATGTGGAGGTGCGCCTTGTAAGAAGACTACATCCCGCCTCTTGCCCCCAAAAAGCTCAGGCCTCGCTCAATTGCGACAGCTTCCTAAACAAGGAGGGCGTCTTCACTCCTCAGGAGAAAGACGTGATCGCGGAGAGCTGCGTCAAGGGCGATGTTATGGCCAACTATGTTGCGCTGGCAGGCGAAAAGGTCTTCCTCCTGGACGTCGAGGGGCTACCTCTGCTCACCAGTGGTTGAGAAGGAGGGAACTGCCCCCTCCTCGTCGGACGACCGTTGCCGCCACGCGTGCTATGATGGCGCCATACGTCGGACGGGGAGGCAGCATATGGCACGCACCATAAGCATAGGGGCGCAGGGTTTCGAGGACCTGCGCGTGAGGGGAAACTTCTACGTGGACAAGACCGGCTTCGTGCGGGACTGGTGGCTCTCGGACGACCCCGTCACCCTGGTATGCCGCCCCCGGCGCTTCGGCAAGACGCTCAACCTGGACACCGTCCGCTGCTTCCTGTCCTCCGAGTTCGCCGGGCGCGGGGAGGAGCTGTTCGGCGGGCTAGACGTGTGGGCCGACCCCGCCATGCGGGCGCTGCAGGGCACGGTGCCGGTGGTGGCGATGAGCTTCGCGCGGGTGAAGGGAGCCACGCTGGAAGACTCGCTCGCCGGGCTAAGGCAGGTGATCCGCACTGCCGTGCGCGCGCACGACTACCTGCGGTCGTCGCCCGCGATCACGGAGGACGACCGCGCCTTCCTCGCGCGCGTCTCCGACGACATGGACGACGCCACGGCCGCGAGTGCCGTGAACCAGCTCTGCTCCATGTTGGGCCGCCATCACGGCACCCGGCCGGTGGTGCTGCTGGACGAGTACGACGTGCCCATGGAGGTGGCCTGGACGCACGGCTACTGGGACGCGGCCTCCGACTTCATGCGCCAGCTCATGAACGCCACCTTCAAGACCAACCCCGACCTAGGTCGCGGCCTCATCACGGGTGTCACGCGCGTCTCACGCGAGTCCATATTCAGCGACCTCAACAACTTGGTCGTGGTCACCGCGTCCTCCCCTGCCTACCAAGACCGCTTCGGATTCACGCAGATTGAGGTGGACGCCGCGCTCAAGGAATACGACCTCTCTGGCATGCGCGGGGAGGTCATGCGTTGGTACGACGGCTTCGTTTTCGACGGCGTTCCCCACATATACAACCCCTGGTCGGTCGCGCAGTTCCTGAAGAGCGGGGGCTTCTTCGATGCGTACTGGGCCAACACATCCGGTAACGGCCTCGTCTCGGAGGTCGTACGCCGGGGCGACGAGGACCTTAAGGCCGACTTCGAGGAGCTCATGCGCGGCGGGGAGGTGCGGAAGGTCATCGACGAGCAGGTTGTCTTCTCCGAGCTGGGGACGGACCCGGACGCCGTGTGGGCGCTGCTGCTTGCGGCGGGCTACGTTACGAGCCCGGGCCCCGTCCCCGCAGACGTCGTGCACACCCCGCGCAGGCTCCGTCTCACGAACCTGGAGGTAGAGGTGACCTTCGACCGGCTGGTGAGGCGCTGGTTCGGTCCTGCCCGCGTGAGGTACGGCCAGTTCGAGCGCGCCATCCTGGCGGGCGACGCGCGGGTGGCCACGCGCTGCCTCTCTGACGTCGCGCGCTTGCATGAGCAGCTTCGACGCGGGTACGCACCCCTCGCAGAGCGAGCCCGAGCGTTTCTACCACGGGCTAGTGTTGGGGCTCCTGGCGAGCCTGCGGGGCCGCTGGTCTGTGGAGTCCAACCGCGAGAGCGGCTTCGGGCGCTACGACGTGGCGCTCGTGCCCACCGACGGCGCGAATGGTACCGACCCCGCCGTGGTGATGGAGTTCAAGGTGTTCGACGAATACGACGAGCAGACGCTCGCGGACACCGTCGCCCGCGCCCGCGCCCAGATCGAGGAGAAGCGCTATGTTGATGGCCTCGTGGCGCGCGGCATAGCGCCGGAGCGCATCCGCACCTACGGCATCGCATTCCGCGGCGAGGAGGTTCTGGTGGGCTAGGTGCAGGTCGTGCTCACGCACCTGCATTTGTAAGGGCGCTGCTGCACGGCGCCCGAGCAGAAAGGGATAGCCCCTTTCTGCTCATCTGCACCTCCATGGAGCGCGTGCCCGCGCCGGGCATTGGGGGATATACCTCCCGTTGCATATACGTAGATGCTAGCTGGTGATTTGGGGCCAGACCCTAATCCGCCACTTGCTGCTCTCCGTGTCGTGAGCTGCGCGGGTCGACTTGTTACGAGCGTGCTGTGATTGCGAGCAGTGTGGGTCGTTCACCCACACAGCTCGCAAAGACAGCACGCTGCCGAGCCGACCACCCACACAGCACGCAATCACAGCGCGGTCAAGCCAGGTACACCCACACAGCTCGCAAAGACAGCACGCCTCCGGGCACGAGAGCCACAGAGCTC
>JAUMWL010000236.1 GCA_030529665.1 Coriobacteriales bacterium | reverse complement strand
CAAGACCCACAGACTCCGGTAAAGCCGCCGGTCACGCCCGACAGGTGGCCTTCCGAAAGCTTGCATTGCCTGCACGCAAGCTGCAAGGACTTACAATAGTCCCTGCCTCACAATCACCAGCGTAGGAAGGAGGTGAGGTGCATGGACTGGACAGCAGACCTCAACCGCGCCATGGGCTACATAGAGGAGAACCTTGCGGGCGAGGTCGATCTCACCGAGGTCGCGAGGCGCGCCGCCTGCTCGCAGTTCCACCTGCAGCGCATGTTTCCGTACATCACCGGGATGACGCTCTCAGACTACATAAGGCGTCGCCGGATGTCGCTTGCCGCCCTCGACCTCACCGCAGGCGACAAGGTCATCGACGTTGCCCTGCGCTACGGCTACCAGAACCCCACGTCGTTCTCGCGCGCGTTCCGCGACGTACACGGCGTGGCCCCGTCGGACGCACGGCGCGGGAACGCCAGGCTGAAGCAGCACCCGCGCCTCACCTTCACGATGCAGGTGAAAGGAGAAGAGGCAATGGAGTGCAAGATCGAGGAGCGCGGCGAGTTCAGGGTGGTCGGTCACGCCACCGGGGGCGATTGGACGCTGGAGAACGCCGGGAAGAAGGCAACGGAGTTCTGGACCTTCCTTAACGAGGACGGCGGCAGGAGAATCCACGACGCGCTCTCGCTCATGGACGGCAGCGAGCCCTCAGCGCTTCTAGGCGTCTCGTTCTGCGACGACGGGCAGTTCTCGGGCTACCTCGTGGGCGTCGCCACGAGTGCCGCATGCCCCGAAGGAATGGAGGAGCGTGTCGTTCCAGCCGCGACCTATGCGGTCTTCGACTGCGCGGGGCCGATGCCCGACGCAATGCAGGCGCTTCAGCACCGCATACTCACCGAGTGGCTGCCAAGCTCGGGCTACGAGTGGGCGGCCAAGTCGGACGTGGAGCTCTACTTTGGGCCGAACATGACGGCCGACAACTACAGGAGCCAGGTTTGGCTCCCCATAGAGAAGCGCCAGTAGCGGGGCCCCGCCGCCCATCCACAAAGCACGGGACGGAAATGTGCCACAAGAGGAGTATCCCCCCAGCGGCATGGCAGCGTAAACTCGAGCTCCCCCCTCCGTGGCGAGACCAAAACCCGGCATCGATGAGCCGGGCCCTGTATGGCTGCACCCAGTTCTTGTTCCCGCACAGCCGTGCCGTAATGTCCGCGATGGTGCTCAGGCCATCGTCGGGGGCCATGGCGCGAAGGAACCTGAGGTCGCCGGCAGAAAGCTGGCGCGGCGTTGCCTCGAACACGTTTCGCTCCAAGTCCTCGCGCGCTGCCTCGTCGGCAAGCAGGAGCGTCTTGTCCGTCACATGGCTTTCCTTTATTCGCTTTTATTCTTTTTTACTCTTCTTTATTCTAGGACATCCTCGAGTGCGAGGCTGGAAGAACGCATCAGGTGCCGCGGCGATTGCCTGCTACGCGTCGCAAGACGCAACGCAGGCGGCGTGGCTATACGCCGACCGTACGCGCCCCTCAAGTGTCGCGAATACCCCACGTTCCGTGGTAAGGTAACCTCGGCGATTGGCTGGGAGAAAAGGGGGAAGGGCTCAAATGAACAAGATAACCTGCATATGCCTCGGCGTGAGCAGCATGGAGCGCTCGGTCGCCTTCTATCGCGACAAGCTGGGCTTTCGCACGGACTGCACGGAGGACGACCCCCGCGTGTGCTTCTTCAATACGCCGGGGACGAAGTTCGAGCTGTACCCGATCGAGCTGCTGGCCGAGGACATCTGCCCCCAGAGCCCGCCCGCCATTGGCAGCGGCTTCGGCGGCGTCACACTGGCCTACAACGTTGCCAGCAGGCGGGAGGTGGACCAGGTAATCGAGCTTGTCCGAGCCGCCGGAGGCACCGTCGTAAAGGAGCCGCAGGAGGTGTTTTGGGGCGGATACCACGCATACTTCGCCGACCCGGACGGCTACTACTGGGAAGTGGTCTGGGGACCGGACTTCCAGTACGACGAGGACGGCATGCTGGTGTTCTAGCCTTGCGAGCGTTTCGACCCTTTCCCCGCACGCAATGCTTGAAGGGATGCTGTCGGCGCGTCACAAGGTCAGCGGTACATGGGTCTGTGATGCATCGCAAACCCATGTGCCTGCGCGACTCGTCCGAGTCCGATGCCGTCACGACTCCGCCCATGCCTTATAATGCGGCGCAGAAAGAATCGCGAGTAGATGCCAAGGGAGAGGGACATGCAAAACAGGTACACGGGCGACATTGGCGATTTCAGCAAGCTCGGGCTGCTCCGCGCGTTGCGGGCCGGGGGCCTCTCCATCGGCCTCAACTGGTACCTTATGCCAGACGAGACGCACAACAGCGACGGCCGCCACGTGAGCTACCTCCGCCAGGACGCATTCCGCAAGTGCGATCCAAACCTGTGGCTCGGTCTCAAAGCGATTGTCGACGGAGATAATCGACAAGTGCGCTACATGGAGAACGACGCCATCTTGCGTGCGACGTTCTTCTCCGACTGCCTCGATTTCAGGGGAAAGAAGAAGGCGGATAGAGTCGCAAGTCGCGGCAAGTGGTTCGCGAAGTCGTTGGACGAACTGGCCGGGAAAGATATCGTGTGCGTGGACCCAGACAACGGCCTGGCGGTGCCCTCCGCCGTGGGAGGGCCGAAGGAGAACAAGTACGTGCTGCCGGAAGAGATCGCCAGCTACTACGCCCAGGGCTCCACGGTCGTCTACTACCAGCACAAGGCCAGGCGCAAAGACCCCTTCTACACCAATCAGCTCGAAGAGCTATTGAAAAGAGAAGATCTTCCAGGCGCATCCGGCCTGGCCTTAAAGTTCGAGAAGGTGTCGCAACGCTACTACATGTTCCTCGTCCAGCCACATCACAGGGAAGCGGTCGAGAAGGTCGTGAACGACATGCTCTCCACCGACTGGGGCAATCATTTCCGTGTGCTTTAGCATTGCGAAAGCTAGAAGAGAGGGATTGCAAAGGTGGAGAAGAAGAGCATCTGGCTAGAGCCGCTTCAAGAAGAAGACCGCGAGCAGTTCATCCTCGACAACCAAGCGGCGTTCAACTACGGCGCCCTCGAAGAGTTTGGCAGAAGAAACGACCACTTCGAAGAGGATGGCCAGATCATCTCCCGCGAGACCATCGAGCAGCGCATCTCAATGGATCTATCGTGCTGTGTTTTTGCGAGCTAGTGTATAGTGCCTCAGTTTCTTAGACAGCTGATTGGAGGTTCACGGAGAGACCCCGTACAATTGTGCCGACGGGCACGGAAAGGGGCCGGGATGACCAAGAAGAAGAACTACTCCCCCGAGTTCAAGGCGAGGATTGTAAGGGAGCTCGTGGAGGGCGACGACAGCGTGGGCGTGGTCGCGGCCAGGCACCACC
>JAUMWL010000235.1 GCA_030529665.1 Coriobacteriales bacterium | reverse complement strand
ACGTCGCCGGGCTCGTGGCGCGCGGCATCTCGCCCTCGCGCATCCGCGCCTACGGAATCGCCTTTCGCGGCAAGGATGTGCTGGTGGGCTAAGTGGCACACTACTTCCCCGGGAGCAAGTGTTCTGTGCTACCATCAGTTGCATTGGATGGGGGAGGCCGTATGGAATCGCATAGCAACAACGCCGAGGAGGGTCCGTCTTTGCCACTTGCGCACATGATAGTGGCGCTGTGCTGTCTTGTGGTTGCGGGCTGCCTTCCCGCCCCGGGCACCGACAACTCCTTCTATGTGACGCTGCCCTATGCCGGCTCCGTGGTGGCCACCGTGTTGTGTTTGCTCGCACGCCTGGGGGTCGCGCGCAGGCCCGGCATGGATGCGCCAACGATCCAGGTACGCGCAAAAAAGCTGTCTCGTCGCCTGCCCGCTGCGGCCATATTTTGCCTTATGACCGTTGTGGGAGAGGTTGCGTTTTTGGCAATCAACGGCATGCAGGGAGGCTTTGGGTACGTTGCTCCGGGTGTTGCTGCCATGACAAACAACTCATGGCTTGCCGCTGGCTGCTTTGCTTCGCTCGTGCTGGCCGCTGCCGTGATGCTCTTTGTGTGCGCGCGATCCTTGCCGAGCGGAGAGGAGTAGACGTATTGCAGGTGCCGAATTTGTCCCAAAACACTCACGCTTAGCGCGTGTATGTGTCCGTACAAAAAAAGATATACAGAAGTGCCGCTTTATACCTAAAATTTTAACGTTCAATGTGTTAGCAGGCGGGACCTTGTTTCCAGCCACGACAACAAGAGAAAGTGAGTGCGTCATGATCAACCTAAGCCGTAGGAAGTTCCTTAAGGCAGTAGGCGCAACGGCCGCGATGGGCACGCTTGCCGGCTGCGGCGCGAGCAACGGTGGCGGAAGCTCCGCGGCTTCTGCCGACACCCCCCATCGTAGTAGGCTACTCGCCGTTTAGCAGCAAGTTTAGCCCCTTCTTCTCTTCGACTGCCTACGATCAGGACGCATGGTTCCTCACGCAAATACAGCTGTATCCCACCACACGCCTTGGTGAGGTTGTATACAAGGGCATCGACGGTGAGTCCTTCGAGTACAACGGTACCGAATACACCTACACCGGCCCTGCCAACATTGAGGTGACCGAAAACAAGGACGGTAGCGTGGACTACGACATCACGCTACGCGACGACCTTACCTTCTCGGACGGCGAAAAGGTTACCATCGACGACCTTATCTTCTCCATCTACGTGGAGTGCGACCCCACCTACGACGGAGCCGCCACGCTTTTCTCGGCGCCCATCGAGGGCCTTGAGGAGTACCGCTCCGGCATGGACACCCTTGCAAACCTCATCTCTGCGGCCGGGCGCGACAACACCGACTTTACCTACTGGACCGAGAAACAGCAAAAGGCCTACTGGAAGGCAACCGACGAGGCCGCCAAGGGACTCGCGCAGGAAATCGTGGACTACTGCGGCGAGAACGAGCTCAACGACAAGGACGACGTTAAGGCGTCCGCTGCCAACTGGGGCTACGAGCTGGCCGATGGCGCAACCATCGACGACTTTGCCACCGCGCTTTTGGAGGCCTACGAAAACAACGTTGCCGCAGCCATTGGCGTGGAGAACGCAGGCAGCAGCGTGGAAGACCTCTTCCCAACAATTGGCGACTATCAGGTGGGTGTCGAGACCGGCAAGTCCGCCGCAAAGATCAAGGGCATCGAGCGCACCGGCGACTACAGCATGCGCATCCACGCCACAAAGGTAGACGCCACCCTCATCTATCAGCTGCAGGTTGCCATTGCCCCGCTGCACTACTATGGCGACGTGGAGCAGTTCGACTTCAAGAAGAACAAGTTCGGCTTCCCCAAGGGCGACCTCTCGCTTGTTCGCGCAAAGACCACCCAGCCCGTTGGTGCCGGCCCCTACAAGTTCGTAAAGTTCAAGAACGGCGTCATTACCTACGATGCAAACGAGTCCTACTTTAAGGGCGCGCCAAAGACCGCGCACGTAAACTTCCGCGAGATGCAGGACGTCGACAAGCTCAATGGCGTGGTAACGGGCACCATCGACATTACCGACCCGTCCTTTACCAAGGACACCGCGCAGGCAATCGAGAAGGCCAACGGCGGCGAGATTACGGGCGACAAGATTACCACCTCCACGGTGGACAACCTGGGCTATGGCTACATTGGCATCAACAGCAACAACGTGTCCGTTGGTGGCGAAGGCGGCTCCGATGCGTCCAAGAACCTGCGCAAGGGCATCGCGACCATTCTTGCGGCCTATCGCGACGTGGCTATCGACTCCTACTATGGCGACACGGCTGAGGTCATCAACTACCCCATCTCCAACACCTCTTGGGCAGCTCCCCATGCAACCGATCCCGACTATCGCGTGGCCTTCTCGACGGACGTCGAGGGCAACGATATCTACACCTCGGACATGAGTGCCGACGACAAGTACGAGGCGGCAAAGCAGGCGGCCTTGGGCTTCTTTGAGGCTGCTGGCTACACCGTAAAGGACGGCAAGCTCACCGCCGCACCCAAGGGCGCCAAGCTGGAGTACGAGGTCCTCATTCCCGCCGACGGCTCGGGCGACCACCCCTCCTTTATGATCCTTACCGAGGCAAAGAAGACTTTCGACGAGATTGGCATGAAGCTCGTGGTAAACGACCTCTCCAACTCGGCCGACCTGTGGACCAAGCTGGACGCCCAGCAGGCGGAGATTTGGTGCGCAGCCTGGGGCGCCTCCCTCGATCCCGACATGTATCAGGTCTACTACTCCGACATCGCCAACGGCGGCAAGGAACCTGGTGGCGACAACAGCAAGTACCAGATACAAGACGAGGAGCTCGACAACCTTATCGTCGAGGCGCGTGCCTCCACCGACCAGGAGTACCGCAAGCAGGTTTACAAGGCATGTCTCGACATCATCATTGACTGGGCATGCGAGATTCCGGTGTACCAGCGGCAGAACGCGATCATCTTCTCCACGGAGCGCGTGAACATCGACAGCGTGACGCCCGACATAACCACCTTCTATCCTTGGCTGAACGAGATTGAGAAAGTCCAGATGAACTAGTGAATTGGTGGGGCGGAAGCTTGGCTTCTGCTCCACCAGTTTCTTTTTTTGGGGACGAGTCTTGGTTTGCGTCCCTCTCGATCGTCAGCCATCGTCAAATAGCAAAAGCGAGGTGAGTCCTCTTGCGCAAGTACATCCTTCAACGACTGCTCCAGTCCGTTGTGATTCTTATTTTGGTGGCGTTTATCATCTACGTTCTTATGCGTTCGCTGCTAAAGCTGGTGTTTTGCGTTAACTTGGGGTGGTTCGACCTGGGAGGCCTCATAGGGCGAAACTTTGAGCAGCTCTCGGCCATGGGGCAGTTCCTCG
>JAUMWL010000234.1 GCA_030529665.1 Coriobacteriales bacterium | reverse complement strand
GAGCGCGGGCTTTGCAAGCCTGAGGTCGTGGGTTCGATCCCCATCGTCTCCACCAAACGTACGAGCCGGGTAAAGCCCGGCTTTTTTATTTACCAGCTCGCAGACGTGGCGTGTGCGCTAGAATACGAATGCATTACTGCGAATCGCAGACGTACTACGCACAAGGCAGGAGATTCACGCACATGGCAAAGAAGCCAACAACCTTTAGCATGCGCATGCCAGAGGACCTTAACGAAAAAATACAGTCGTACGCTACCGAGCATAACTGCACCAAGGCCGAGGCAATGAGCCATTTTGCCAGGGCCGGCATAGAGCTTGAGGAAAACGGACCGGCTGTGGTGCCAAGTGCATCGGAGGATTCACAAATGGAGGCCCTTAAGGGTATCCAAGAGCGGCTCGACGCGCTAAACAACCTCCCCACCATAGAGCCAGCGACTAGCACTGCCATAGTACCGGTGGATATTAAGGACAAAATACAAACGTATTCTGCGGAACACAACTGTAGCGAGCATGAGGCACTAACGTATTACGCCCGTATTGGCATACAGATGACCTCAGAACAACGCGCTGCGACAGCGAGTGACGTGGCGGAACTCTCAAGGCGCATTGACCTCTTGGCAAAGGACAACCAAGCCAAGACGGATCAGATGAACAAGATGGTGGAGATGCTCACGAGCATCCAGGACTACACGAGGCCAGACGAGCTGGAGCTTGAGGGAGAGCTGGCAGAGCAAGAGGCCGAAGACGTGGTGCCGCCAGAACTTACCGAGGAAGAGCGCCAGCGCATTGCAGACGAGCACACACGCAAGATCGTAAGCGACGTAATGGGCGACTACATGGCCAAGCAACGTGACGAGGCACTCGCGCGTGAGTCCGAGCGAGCCGCCAGCCAGGCAGGCCAGACCAACTCCGTCAACGTGTGGATACCGGTGCTGGTTGCCGTAATTGTGAGCCTAGTTATTGGCATAGTGGTAATACTCACGCGTTAATACGTCGTTTACCTGCAATAATACAGAGAGGTAACCTGCAAATGACAAGCAATAATACAAATGTAGCACACGGTGACATCTCGCCAGAGCTCGACGAGCTCTCCAGCACGCTTATGGGAGACGCCCTGGATCTTTTGGCGGAGGGCGAGGACATGGGCGTCCTTGTGGTGGTCCAAGACGGGGATGGCAGTGTCTCGTCGTATGAGTTCACAGACGATGGGCCAGCCGCTCTGTTGGAGGGTGCCCGCGCGTGTATAAGAAGGTCGCGTCACGGACTTCGCTACGCACTTACATATATAGGTGCCATAGAGATGGACGACGGCACGTATGCTGAGGCCCTTATCCTTGAGTTTGGCGAGCGTGGACAGAGGAGCTTCTCGGCCTACTCGCTGTTTGAGGGACGTGGCGAGGGCGACGCATTTATGTGGACCGATCCCGCACCCGCAGGTGAGGAGGAGCCCCTCCTGGGATAGCAAGCGGCACACCCTTTCCGGGAAACGATGTGCCATTTTGGCCATCCGCAAGGACATTCCAACAAGTTGAGCTAGAATCTCTCGGTTGCGATTCTTACACAGGGGATTGACGAGGGGATTCCATGCTTCAGGAGCACATACGTAACATTGCCATCATCGCACACGTGGACCACGGAAAGACCACGCTCGTAGACGAGATGCTGCGGGCATCCGGTGCCTTTAGAGAGGGACAGAAGGTTCAGGAGCGTGTGCTCGATTCCAACGACCAGGAGCGCGAACGCGGAATCACCATTCTTGCAAAGAACATCTCCATTGAGTATCAAGGTATTAAGATCAACATCATAGACACCCCGGGACACGCCGACTTTGGCGGTGAGGTGGAGCGCGTGCTAAAGATGGCCGACGGCGCGCTCTTGTTGGTGGATGCCGCCGAGGGTCCTATGCCCCAAACGCGATTCGTTTTGCGTCACGCCATCCAAAACGGTTTGCAAATAATGGTGGTCATAAACAAGATCGACCGCGACGGCGCGGACCCCGAGCGTGCCATGGAGGCGAGCTTGGACCTCATGATGGACCTTGGTGCCACCGATGCCCAGATTGAGTTTGCCATGGAGCATGTGGTGTACGCCTCGGCAGTCAACGGCTTTGCCCGACTTGAGGCAGAAGGACCCCACGAGGGTGACATGCTCCCCTTGCTAGACATGATCATAGAGTCTCTGCCCGCTCCAGACGTGGAGCCCGACGGTCCCCTGGCCATGCAGTGCGTTACCGTGGACCATTCCAGCTACGTGGGTCGCATAGGCATCGGTCGCGTGTTTAGCGGAACCATCCACTCGGGCGAGCGAATCCTTGTGGTAAAGAACGACGGAAGCCAGTCCATGGCTCAGGTAAAGCAGCTCTTTACCTTTGACTACCTGGGCCGCAAGGAATGTGACGAGGTAGTGGCCGGAGACATCGCCGCCGTGGTGGGCATCGATGGCACCGACATTGGCGACGTGTACACCGATCCACAGAATCCCGCGGAGCTTGACCCCATAGAGATTGAGCCCCCCACGCTCGCCGTCGTCTTTGAGGCAAGCACTTCTCCACTGGTGGGACGCGACGGCGACATTGTGGGAGGCCGACAGCTCAAGGAGCGCCTTATGGCCGAGCGCGAGAACAACGTTACCATGCGCATAGAGGAGCTGCCCGACAAGACCGGCGTGGAGGTGGCGGGCCGCGGCATCCTACACCTCTCGGTACTGATGGAAGAGATGCGTCGAGAGGGCTACGAGTTTCAGGTGGGCCGTCCGCGCGTGCTGTTTAAGAAGGGGCCGGGCGGCGTGCGCCTGGAGCCTATTGAGCAGGCCGTGGTGGAATGCCCCAACGAGTACTCTGGCAAGGTAATAGAGACCTTTGGCAACGTAGGCGGCACCATGGTAAACATGGAGCCCGGCGAGACGCAGACGCATCTGGAGTTCAACATCCCCACCCGCGGCATTATGGGCCTCAAGACCCGCATCCTCAACGTGACCCACGGCGAGGGCGTGTTCTACCACACGTTCCTTGAGTACGGCCCCTTTGCGGGCGACATTGGCGGCCGCAAGAACGGCGCCATGATCTCCATGAGCACCGAGAAGGCCGTGGCCTATGCGCTGGGAACGCTGCAGGAGCGCGGTGCCTTGTTTGTGGGGCCTGGCGACGAGTGCTACGAGGGCATGCTCGTGGGCGAGCGGCCCCGCCCCGACGACATGGTGGTAAACATCGCGCGCACCAAGCAGCTGGGAAACCAGCGGTCCAGCACCGCCGACGTGGCCGTGCAGCTCACGCCGCCCAAGACCTTTACGCTGGAGGAGGCGCTTGAATACATAATGGACGACGAGCTTGTGGAGATTACGCCCAAGAACATCCGCATGCGCAAGCGCATCCTCAACGAGACCGACCGTCGCAAGTGGGCGGT
>JAUMWL010000085.1:8311-12648 GCA_030529665.1 Coriobacteriales bacterium | reverse complement strand
TAGACCCGGCATGCGGTAGCGGCAACTTCCTGACGGAGACGTACCTGAGCTTGCGAAACTCACCAAAATGCCTGCTCGCCAGAAGAAAGCTAGAGGCTGGCGGCGATGCCTTTCCAAGGTTTGATCTTCGCCAGTTCGGGGGCGAGCTTGCGTTTGGCGACCTCGGTGTCGTAGGCCACCTGGGCGCGGAGCCAATAGCCGTCTGTCAATCCGAAGAACCGGCACAACCTCAAGTCCGTGTCTGCGGTGATGGAACGCTTGCCCAAGACGATCTGCCCAATTCGCTGTGCGGGAATGCCCGTCTCCTTGGCAAGCCGGTACTGACTGATCCCCAAGGGTATGAGAAACTCCTCCTTCAGAAGCTCCCCAGGAGTCACGGGGCTAAGTAACGTTTCCACAGACGTTCACCTCACTTGTGATAGTCCACAATCTCAACTTCACATGGACCAGCATCAGACCACACAAAGCATATACGGTAGCGGTCGTTCACCCGAATGCTGTATTGACCTTCTCGATCACCTTTGAGCGCTTCCAATCTGTTACCCGGAGGCACACGGAGGTCGTCGATCGATCCCGCAATTTGAAGCTGCCGTAGCTTACGCAGGACGATACGTTCTATTGCTTGAAACTCCTTCACCCTCTTACCTGCGTTTAGCCGCTCTGCATCCTTATCGCGAAAAGAAACAATCATATAATAACGCCTCCCGTTATTATTGTCAATGCTCACAGATAGAGTATAGCACAATTAGAAACTTTTGTTCTATTATTCATTTGGTTATCGCCAGTTTTAGAACATATTTTCCCTATACAGGCACCGTCATCCCGATGACGCTCCTTGCGTTGCAACTACTCCCAACTCCAATCTTCACCCTCAGCTATGTCCAGAGGCTCATGTAGGAAACCGTATAGAGAGGCACGTTCCTCATCCGTCCTCCACAAAGTACAGCAATGAGTATGGCTGGCGGGAAAGCGGCCGTTTGGCGCGTCTTGATAGAGAGGCGAAAATGCTCCCCACCGACGTTCATACGCGCAGGCAAGCTTTGTCCGGCTACCGCGAGGAGTCGTGGATGCGAAACGTGCCGCTCTATGCCATGACGAACATGGCCCTGTGGGGATAAGACAGCTGTTCACGCATGGCTTGGACGTGCTGAGTCAAAAGGGGTTACCCTTTCTGCTCAACCTACGATGCCCTGATGCGTAGCCCCCGCAGGTATTCCTTTTGCTCGGGGCTGATGCGGCGGCTCTCCACGGCCTTTTGGATTGTCTTGTTGTGTATCCAGGGATCCAACCTTCGCTCCTCGAGGTAAGGAAGGGCGGCATCGCTCTGCTTGGCCAAGGCCGTTGCAAAGTACCATGCCACCATCATCCGGACGTAGTACTCCTCGGAGCGCACGGTAGCGATCATGTCCATGTAGGCGGAATCGAAGTCCTCGCCCAAAAAATGCTCCATGAGCATCCCCACGCCAAAGCGAATGGTAAACGTGGCATCGCTGGCAATCCATCGCCGAATGGGTTCGAGCAGCTCCGAGTGGTGCTTCTTGAACACCTGCGGAGACATTTGATCGCAGGTGGCCCAGTTGTCCACATAAGGAAGGAAACGATCCACAGCCTCCAAGCACTCCGTAAAGTCGCGTATCTGAGACACGATGAAGGCGTGGAGCTGGTTCTCGTCAAAGTAGGCATGCGGAAGGTCGGACAAAAACGCGTCAATGCCGTCTGCCTTTGCCAAGCGCTTCGCCATCTTGCGCAGCGCCGGCGTGCGCACGCCAATGATGCTGGCAGGGTCGATAGTAGGCGCGAGCTTGGTCTGGAACTCGCGGTATCCCGTGTCTTGCAGGCTGAACAGCTCTTCTCTGATGTCGTCAACAATCATTGTTGGTCCTTCCGGCCGTGGCAGCACCCTAAGGGTACCACCAGATGAATAGGCCCGCCCTGGCGAAACGGCACCTTTAACGGAATGCCCCAAGCGTACAATGGGATGGTTCCGCGACGCTTGAGGACAGCGACCATCGGACGTTTACGGCTCGCTAGGTCGTTAATGGATCGACGAAGAGGCACGACGAGAGCGACCACGTGGCGGTTCACTATGATCCAGAACACTGTTTCCTGGAAACGGTGTTCCAGCTGCACGGAATACAATATGGCCATAAGTCGTGTTACGTGGAAGAACTTATGTATATATACTCGTGCTAGGTGTATAATTTAATTGTTTACGACTGGTGTAAAGAATTCTCCGTGAGAATTGTGGGGAGACGCATGATTGAGAGAAAGGCTTATCAACAGCTCGTTAATTGGAAGGAAGAAAGCGCGGGACGTTACGCCCTTCTTGTGGAAGGAGCGCGCCGAGTTGGCAAGACAACCCTCGTGCGCGAGTTCGGAAAGAGCGAGTACCGTTCAACCGCCTACATAGACTTTTCGCTACGCGACCCAGCCATACACGAGTATTTTCGCGCTTTCTCTGGGGACATTGACCGCTTGCTCATGTACGTCGCCAACCGCTGCGGTGTCGAGCTTTACGAACGTAACACCCTGTTCATCTTCGACGAAGTACAGTCGTTCCCCTTTGCGCGCCAACTAATAAAGCATCTTGTCGCCCATGGTAAATACGACTACATCGAAACAGGTTCGCTCATCTCCATCAGGCAGAACGTAAAAGACATACTTGTGCCATCCGAGGAACAGCGGTTGGCGTTGGAGCCCCTCGACTTCGAGGAATTTCTCCGTGCGTGTGGCAAGGGCTCGAATATCGCTCTCCTGCGTGATGCCATGCAACGAAGAACGGCGCTTCCCCGAAGTTTGCACGCAGAGCTCATGCGTTTATGGCACGAGTACCTACTCGTAGGGGGCATGCCGTCCGTAGTGAGCACCTTCCTTGAATCAAGGCAGCTTCCACCCGTCGAGCGCGAAAAGCAAGCGATTCTTGATTTGTACCGCACCGACATTAGCAGATTTGGCAACGGTGATATGCATAGGGTCGTGCAAGTCTTCGACCAGATTCCCGCACAGCTATCGAAACACGAGAAGAAATTCGAAGTGGGGGCTTTGGGCAGTGGGTCGCGTATGCGCGATTACGACCGCGCCTTCTTCTGGCTGGAAGACGCCAGGCTTGTGAACCAATGCCACAACGTAACCGACCCGAGCGTCGACCTTCGCATGCACAGGGATCTGAGGGCATCGAAGTTCTACATGGCGGACACGGGGCTGCTGTTCACACATGCGTTTGGACGTGGCGACGCAGCAAGCCGAGCTAAGGTCGACGTGCTGGACGGTCGTATCAGCATCAACGAAGGTATGCTCACGGAAAATGCTGTGGCACAATCGCTAAGAGCGCGTGGAGAAGACCTCGTGTACCACTCGCGTTTCGATCGACGGGATTCGTCGCACCGCATGGAAATCGACTTCATGGTCGTTCGCCCATTTTGCGACGCTGCAGGAAAGATGCGCGTGACCCCCGTGGAGGTTAAGAGCTCTACAAGGTTTTCCACGAAGTCACTCGACAAGTTCAAATCTGCCTATGGCAAACGTGTGGGGCTACAAATTGTGCTCTCCCCGCGCGAACTCGCCGTGGAGCGTGATCGTTTATACGCGCCGCTGTACATGGCCCATCTGATATAGAGGAACATGGGACACCGTTTCCGGGAAACGGTGTCCCACTTGGCACGCTATTTCCCGGAAACGGTGCTCCACTTGGCAGCGAGTAGCGCAGAGAGAGCCAGCGGCGCGGACGCCACAAGGTACGTGGGAAGCCACGGCGAGGTGGTGCCGTAAATCTCGAGCACGCCCGCATAGCAACAACCCAGTGTAAGGGTAAGCACGGTGCATGCCCACAGCTGGCTCGCAAGCCAGCTCACGCGCACCTCCACGCACGCAATCAACGCCATTGGAATCGCCCCCAAGGCCAACGGCACCAAGAACAGACCCACCATCCAAGGCGAATACACCTCGTGGCTAAAGTACTCGTATATGGCCGAGAAGACCACGCAACCCAAGGCCGCCAGCGCGTAGCGTCGAGCCGAGCGCGCGGCGTCGCCGTAACCCCCCTTAATCAGCGATGTAGACAATGTCGGTCACTCCCCTCTCCTTTATGCTGCGCCCGTTGCTCGTGGGCTTGTTTACCAGCGAATTTTCGTACACCATGGTGGACGAGCCGCCGCCGTCCAGGTTGTACGCGCACTCAACGCCCAGCTCGTCTGCCATGAAGGTCGCCAGCTCGCGAAGCGAGAGGCCCGCCGACTCGCTCGTGCGTCCGTCGGAAACCACGAGCACATAGTGGCCGTCGGCCACCTTGCCTATAGCCGTGCGTGGGTTGCTGGCCATGGCACGACCCACCTCGTCGC
>JAUMWL010000085.1:4678-8211 GCA_030529665.1 Coriobacteriales bacterium | reverse complement strand
CCGCGCCCGAGGTCCTCTGGCCCGACCTTTGCGTCGCACTTGTCTGCACCACGGCAAAGGTCCGCTGAATCACAAAGGTGTCCAGCACCACGTAGGTGGAAAACGCCGCCATCAGCACGGCGTAGCACACAAAAACGGGAAAGCGCCTACCACGGTACCCCGTGCCCGACCTCTCCGACGATGCCTCGCGTGACTTCTGGAATGGTTGCATGGATTCTTTCATAGCGACTACCTCCTCTTTCTTCTAAACACAACTCGGTTCTGCAAAAGCCAGCTCGCGACAAACAGGGCCACCTCAACAAGAAGCTTTGCCGCAAGCGCAGGCACGCCCAACGCCTGGGTAAGAACACCGAGCATAAGCGTGTTGGCCGCAAGCAGGCTCACCGCAAGCGCCGCGTAGCGACCGGCCGTCTGCGCCACAGACTCCTCGCTGTGGAACACCACCGTTCGGTTGAGGGTGTAGTTAAACGCCGCGCTCACCACGCGCGCCAGCACGTTTGCTGCGAGCACGCCCGCGACGCCCAGCGAAGACAGGGACACCACCAATGCGCCAAAGAGCGCGTAGTCCACAGCAAAGCTCGCAAACGAAGCAGAGGCAAACCATAAAATGCCTGCATAGATGCGCAGCGAGTCACGCACCGGCCTAAAGTGCGAGGTGGGGTTACCCGCCTCATAGACGGTTTGGATCTGCACCTCCCGGATGCCCACCTCGTGCTCGGGACATGCCAGCAGCACGTTCATCTCGTACTCGTAACGCTCGCCGCTCACGTCCACGAGCAGTGAGATAAGGTCGGCGGTAAAGGCTCGCAGGCCAGTCTGCGTGTCGCTCACCCACGTGCCGGATGTTGCGCCGTATACCAAGCGGGTGATCTTGTTGCCAATCCTGCTGCGCCAAGGAACGTTCTCGCCGTCAAACGAGCGGCATCCCAGCACCATGGTGTGGGGGTTCTGCTCCGCAGCCTGCGCGCAGCGCACGGTGTCGGCCACCTGGTGCTGACCGTCGCCATCCACCGTTACCACCACGGTGTCCTGCGGATAATGCTCCTGGATGTAGCGCAGGCCGAGCTTGAGCGCATGACCCTTGCCGCAGTTTAGGCTGTACGTGAGCACGATTGCATTGCGTGCGACCCGCCTAAAGAGGCTGCGGTACTCAAGGCCGCTGCCATCATCAACCACAATGCGATGGATGCCCCTTTGCCTAAGGCCGTCCAGCACGCCGAATAGGCCGCTGTTTGGTTGGAACGTTGGTATGAGTGCGACGGTTGTCATGCTTGCCTCCTCTTTGGTCGCTTCCCCACGGGCGGTGAGCAATGGGAATCCCCTTTGCTCGCCTCCACACGGTACGCGCGCAAGTTAAAAGCTTTTTAAAGAGGAAGCTCCTTCAAGGAAGGGAAACAAGCCTTAGAGGGCAATTAAGCGTGCTGAAGATTTGCTGACAAGCCTTACGGCCGAATGACCTTCTGGAAGCGGAACATGCCGCCATCATCGTTGCCGCCGGCGTAGCCTTCCGGGTCGTTGGGATCTGGATGATGCGCGTTGTAGAACTCCACAATGCAAAAGCCCAGCTTGTTTACGTAGAAGTGGATGTTGCGCGTCTCGAAGTAGGGTGTCACAAGGCCCCACACGCGCACCTCGGGATGCAGTTCCTCCACGCACCGCCACGCGGCCTGGCCAATCCCCTTGCTATGGACGTACGGCAAGACAAACAGCAGCTCAAGCTCGCCCTTCTCTACCTCGGCGTCGATGCTGAGTACCAGCCCTCCTGCCACCTGCCCGTCCGCCACGATGCGATACGCCTCCGCGCCAGGTGCGTCTATTGCGCGCTCGATGGTATCGCGCGAGATAATCTGCCCATCCTCTTCGAAGTGGTCGTCTCGCATGCCAAACTCCTGCGTGGCACCATACAAAAAGGCCTCTTGGTTGTCGCGCACAAACTGGTCTCGGTCGTCCTTCGCAAGCGGAACGAGCCGTACATCGGGTTGCTGCCTCTGACACATGGTTGCCTCCTTATCAAACAAGCCGAAACGAGGTGTCTATTGGCGGATTGGGGCCTGGCCCCGGTTCGCCATTTTGGCGGGTTGGGGCTTGGCCCCGTCTCGCCATTGAAGCGAGGTGTCTAGCCAATCATACGACGCCCACGCCCCTAAGGAAGATGAGCAAAAAGAGCGCGACGCCCAAGAGAATCGCGGCAATATGCACCCACACGCGACGTTGGTAGACCTCGTCACAGAGCAACAGGACCTCGGCCTCCCCGTCTGCAAAGGCGAGCCTATGGTAGGTATACCAGTCGTAGAAGTTGGCATCCACATCCTTCTCGGAAAGCGTGTCTTCGTCAATGTACTCCGAGCTGAAGACGAGCTTACCGTTGCGATAGACCTCCAAGAAGATAAGCGGCTGCTGCTGGCACCATTCGGTGAGAACGCCCGAGTTGGTCGCGCTCACCTGATTCCTCTGAATATAGCTCTGCAACGAGTCCACGCGCTTCTGGGCGCGCGACGCCCGATAGTTCGCGTTGTTTACGAGGGAGTCCACTGCAAGATTGCCGCATCCACGCACAGCGCCAAAGAGGACGATGGCGCAGAGCGCGGACAGCGCAAGCAGCCTAAGGAACCGAAGGCCAAGCCCGGACTGCCTATTCATACGCACTCACACGTACGAAGCGGTATCCTTTCCCCATGAGGTCTGTATCAGCTTTGGGTCGTGCGAGTTCTCCTCTATCTTCACGCGAAGGTTGCGGATGTGCACCATCACCGTACCGTTGGAGGCGTAGGTATACGGCTCGTCCCAGACGGACTCATAGATGTTCTGTACCGTGAAGGTTCTGGTAGGTGAGCGCATCAGAAGCAAGAGGATGTGGTACTCGATCTCTGTAAGGCTTACCTGCCGCCCTCTAACCCACACTTCGTTGCGCTCCCGCGCTATCTTTACGCCGCTCATCTCGAGGTACTCGCCATGCCCCGCCTCGCCCGTCTGGCCTCGTCCGCGATAGACGCTCCAACGCCTAAGCAGCGCCTTCACCCTGCCCATGAGTTCCGCATACGAGAAGGGCTTGGTGAGGTAGTCATCCCCGCCTGCGGTAAGGCCCATGAGCTTGTCGGACTCCTGCGCCTTGGCGGTGAGGAAGAGGATGGGCACCGTCGAGGTCTTTCGTATCTCCTCGCAAACGCGCAAGCCGCTCATGCCGGGCATCATTATGTCCAGAATCACAAGATCGATGGCATCCGAGAACTGCTCGAGCGCCTCATTGCCATTCGCCGCCTCCAGGATGGTGTACTCGTCTCCGCCCAAGAGGATTCTGATGCCTTCCCGAATCTCCGCTTCGTCCTCGATGACGAGGATCGTCTGGGTCGCCATAGCGTTGCTCCTTTCAAACGGCAACGGGGCACCTCCGGCTGGTAATGCCGGGGGCACCTCGTTGCGATTGGTTCGATGCGCTAGATGCGCTCGTGGCTATTAGGACTTCGTGGTGGTCTTTTGTGGGGTGATCTGTTGTGGGGCGGCTTTTTTGTTCGTGCTGCCAGGCTCCTTCTCCG
>JAUMWL010000085.1:0-4668 GCA_030529665.1 Coriobacteriales bacterium | reverse complement strand
TGGACGTGCCGGTGGTCTTCTTCGTCATTTGGGTCGTCTGTGCGGAAGAGCCTGTGCTCGTGTTTGCCTTGTTGCCGTTGCATCCCGCCAGAGGAACAAGAGCCAGGCTCAGAGCGATTGTCGTGGTTACGAGTCTCTTACCCATACTTGCGTTCATGGTAATGTGTACCTTTCTCGATGAGTGGGAGGCCGTATTGCGCTCCCATGACCACATACGATACGAAACGCTCCTAAAGACCAACCGGTTTGTATCCTTAACCTTTATTAAGATGGGCATGTGGCCGTTTGGGGCTTGGCCCCTTCCGGCCAAACTACAGGCCAAGCAGCGTCACCACGACGTTGAGCGCACCGCAAGCAAGCATCACGGGCAGGGGTCTTATCTTCCGCCAGTGCATAAGGTAGAAGGCAACGCACATTACCGCAGCGGCGTAGGCTCCGCGCGCAAGGTCCGGCTTGACGGCGTCCGGCATGATCGCGTTTGCCCCCAGCTTGAGCATGGTGGAAACGATAAGTGCCAGCGCCATGCACTTGAGCGTAAGGACGATGCTCTTTACCAGGCTCGTCTCTTTGTACCTGCGAAACAAGAACAGCAACGAGATAGCCACCGCGCACGGCACGAGGATGCAGCCAAGCGTAGCCACGACGGCGCCGGGAACGCCCGCCACCCGCATGCCCACAAAGGTTGCACTATTGATAAGGATGGGACCAGGCGTCACCTCGTCCAATGCAAGAAGGTCAACAAACTCGTCGTAGGTCATAAAGCCGGCGTTCGTAACCACTTCCTGCTCCACCAAGGGTATGGCCGCATAGGCCCCGCCAAACGCCATGGCCCCAACCCGTACGAATGCAAGGAAGACGCTCACCAGAAGGCCCATGTTCGTCACGAGGCGTCGCCCCCTTTCGAGCCGCTCTTATCCGCGTCGCCCTTCTCTGCAACGCCCTCCGCCACGCTCACCTTACGCCCCACCAGCAGCGCCTTAACGGCGCCGGCCACGCCACACCCAATGGCAAGCCACATAATGGAGCACCCCGTAAGCCGTACGTACAAAAACGCAAGCACCATAATCGCCAAGGGATAGGCACCGGGCTTCTTCGTAGCGTCTAGAAAGAGCCCTATGCACACCTCAAGCAGCATGGCCACGACCCCCATCTGCATGCCACGCATAAAGATGGCAACGTAGGGGTTGCCCACAATCGCCTGGTAGAACACAGACACGAGCACCATCACCGCGAACGGCGGCGTAATCACGCCAAGCACCGCAGCCAGCGAGCCAAGGAAGCCCGCGCTTTGGTACCCCACGACCATGGAAGAGGTAACCGCCATGGGGCCAGGACAGCTCTGCACGATGGCGATGTAGTCGTTCATCTCCTCCTCGGTAAACCACTTGCGCTTGTTTACAAAGTCGTCCCGCATAACGGCAATGATCGCGTAGCCCGAGTTCGCCGTGGCACTGATGGTGAGCGTGGCAACGAACAGTGCCCACAGCCTGCCCAGAAGCCCTTCCGTGTTGCGCGTGTTGTGTACCATACGTCTAACCCCAATCAGCGTCGTTCACAAACAGGTTTGGCCGTTTGGGGCTTGGCCCCTTTCGGCCAATGCGTAATTGTGCGAGTGCCATAATATAGCAGATTGGGACCTAGCCACTTTTGGCCATTTGAGGGATTGAGAGAACCATGGACAGCGTGAACTACACCAGCCTGAGCAAGGCGATGAGCAAGGCACTGCGGCACAGGCCCGAGCGCATAGGTATAACGCTCGCGCCGGACGGCAGCGTGGAGGTCGCAGAGCTCTTGCACGCGCTCAACGCCCGTGGCGGCTGGCCTCGCGTCCTTACCGAATCCGACATACTGCAGGTGGTGGAGCACGGTACGAAGCAGCGCTTTGCCGTGGAGAACGGCCGCATCCGGGCGCGCTACGGACACTCCGTTCCCCTGCAGATCACCTACGAGCGTGCCGAACCACCGGCCCTTCTGTATCACGGCACAACCGCGCATCGCGCCGAGGCAATACTCCAAGAAGGGCTGCTTCCCATGGGTCGCCAAACCGTGCACTTGTCTACCGACGTAGAGACGGCGCTGCAGGTGGGATCGCGCCACGGGAGGGACGTGGTGATCCTGCACGTGGATGCGGCGCGGGCCTGGAGCTGCGGGATTTTGTTCTTTAGGGGAAACGACAGCACGTGGCTGGCCGAGGCCATTCCGCCCGAGTATATCAGCATGTAAGGACGATCAAAATGAGTAAGATCTTTATCATCGAGGACGACGAGACCCTGCGCAGAGAGCTTTCCATGGTGCTCGAGCTGGACGGCCACGAGTCGCATGCGTGCGCGGACTTTGCGAACGCGGCCCTACAGGTGATCCACGCCAAGCCAGATGCCGTTGTACTCGACCTACGGCTTCCCGGGACCGATGGCCTGGCCATCTGCCGCGGCATTCGTGCTGCAAGCGACGTGCCCATTCTTGTGCTCACCTCCTCCGACACCGAGTTCGACGAGGTCATGAGCCTAAAGCTCGGCGCGGACGACTACCTCACAAAGCCCTACCGCCCGGCCGTGCTGCTGGCTCACCTGGCGCGGTTGTTGCAACGCGCCCACGGCGCAAACGCCACGCGCATCGAGCATGCAGGGATCTCGCTCGACGTCACGCGCGCCATCGCGTCGTACGCGGGCAACGAGGTGGCGCTCTCGCGCAACGAAACATGCATCTTGGCCGAACTCATGCGCGCACGCGGCGCGATCGTCAGCCGACAAGACCTCATGTGCGCGCTCTGGCAAACTGACGAGTTCGTGGACGACAACACACTCACGGTAAACGTAAACCGGCTGCGCCGCACGCTTGAGCGCGCGGGAGCACCCGGCAGCATTCTGAAGACCCATCGCGGCCAGGGGTATTCTCTATGAGCGTCGCCGAATACGTTCGCTCGAAGGCCGCAGGCCTTGCAATCTTGGCACTGAGCATCGCATGCGTCTGCGTCGTAACCACCGTATGCGGATGCCCCTCCGACGCCGTCGTGCTCATGGCATGCGTGCTCGCGCTCTGCGCGGGAGGTGCCTGCACGCTTGACTACCTGCGCGTACGGCGCTTCTACGCCAACCTGCGCGATCTGTCCGCAGCACTTGAGCACCCCTACCAGCTTCACTCGCTTCTCCGCGAACCGTTGCTCCCCGAGCACGCCGTCGTGTACGACGCACTCAAGGCCATGGGCACGGCCTCGGCTAGCGAGGTGGCGCAGGCAAACGCCAAGGCAGACGAGCACCGCGAGTTCGTGGAGGGATGGGTCCACGGCATAAAGGCGCCTCTTGCCGCATGCAACCTCATCGCAGAGCGACTCGCCGAGCCTGAGCGCTCCTTGCTGGGACAAGAGCTTCACAAGGTGAGCCGAAATGTGGATAACGCCCTTTGGTACGCGCGCTCCGACTGCGCCACCAACGACTACGCCATTCGCGAGGTCGCGCTCGCAAGCATCCCCGCCACGGCCTGCAAGGAGAACGCGCGCTTTCTCATAGAGCAGGGCTGCATCCCTCGGATCGACATCGACGCCACGACGACTGTCTTCACAGACAAAAAGCAGGCAGTCTTTATCGTTACCCAGCTCGTGGAGAATGCCGCCAAGTACGGCGCAAGCCACCTGCGCTTCTATGCCACACGCACATCGCTAGACGGTGGACCCAGCTGCATCGAGCTTAGGGTGGAAGACGACGGGCGAGGCATTCCTGCCGAGGAGGTGAGTCGCGTGTTTGAGCGCGGATTCACCGGCACGCGCGGACGCGAAGGCGCCGCGTCCACCGGCATGGGCCTGTACCTTGCCGCGCGTCTGTGCGACCAGCTAGGACTTGGCCTCTCCATCTCCTCAGTCGATGGCGAAGGCACATGCGCCACGCTCTCGTTTCCCTTGGACCGTCGCCGCCTAGATGCCCAACGGCACCAATAGTGGGTATCCCCATCGCCTGATCCCCCATCGCTTGGAAAAGGTGACAAAACCGTAAGGTTCCCGTAAGCAGAATCGATGGCTGTAGTTCCGCGCGCGCCTTAGCATGGAATCGTCATCCAATCAACGAGAGGAGAAGCGACCATGTTTGATAGAAGTGCCGCAACGGCGGTGGCCGGGTCGTCAGCAGCGCTACTTGAGCTAACGCACGTGGGAAAGGTGTACGGCAGCAAGGGCGTCGTTACCAAGGCGCTCGACGACGTGTCACTCGCGGTGCGCGAGGGCGAGTTTGTGGCTATCATGGGCCCGTCGGGGTCGGGCAAGTCCACCCTGCTCAACTGCGTTTCCACCATCGACACGCCCACGTCGGGCCGCATCACGCTTGGCGGCAAAGACATCACCCGCCTGCGCCACGCCGAGCTCGCAAAGTTTCGCCGAGATGAGCTTGGCTTCATCTTCCAAGACTCAAACCTGCTCGACACGCTCACGGGATTCGAGAACATCGCGCTCGCCCTCACGCTCAAGGGCGTGCGCCCGCACGAGATCGAGACGGCCGTAAACAAGCTCGCGCGCACCCTAGGCGTGGAGGAAGTCCTGCAAAAGTACCCCCAGCAGATGTCGGGCGGGCAGCGCCAGCGCGTGGCCGCGGCGCGCGCCATCGTGGGTAGCCCCCAGCTCATCCTGGCCGACGAGCCCACTGGCGCGCTTGACTCAAAGAACTCCGCCATGCTGCTCGAGGT